>JAFAMT010000158.1 GCA_019233085.1 Herbaspirillum sp. | reverse complement strand
TTATTCAATGGCATTGCTGCCGATGGTGCTGATGTCCTTGGCCAGTGTCACGATCCTGCTCGTTCTTAGCCGGAAATCGCGCAGCCCTGGCGCGACGTTGAAAGAAGCCACCCGGTAAATTGATCGAGCGGACCTTCCCGTACCTGCGCCAACAATGGCAAATTGCCGGGCCGGAATTTTAGATTGCATCCATCAAGGAAACAGTATTGATCATGACGTTGGAAGCGACCCATCCATTGGGGACGATGCCGGGCATGGAGATTGCGGTGGCGCATTCGGGCGGCACCCAGGCTCCGGTCAATCCGGTGCCGCCCGGCGCCGTGGACTGCCATCACCACATCTTCGATCCGCGCTTTCCCCGGGCCAACAGCCGCAGTGCCATCTGGGGGACGGTGGAGGATTATCGCCGCCTCAAGCAGCGGCTTGGTCTGAGCCGTTCGGTAGTGGTCTCGCCACAGAGCTATGGTTTCGACAATCGATGCCTGGTCGACGCCCTGGATGCCTTGGGTGACGAAGCGCGTGGCGTGGCAGCGGTGCCGCTGGATGTCAGCGACGCCGAGCTTGATCGACTGCATCGTCACGGCGTGCGTGGTGTGCGTCTCTACCTGATCGGCGACGCGCCGACGCCACCGGCCCGGTTCATCGACTATGCACGGCGAATCGAGCGTCTGGGGTGGCATATCCAGGTGATCGCCGTCGAGGGGGCGGCACTGGTGGCAGCGGAAGCGGCGTTCCAGGCGCTTCCTTGCACGCTGGTCATCGATCACTTCGGCTATGTGCCACAGCCGGAAGGGGTGGATCATCCAACGATGGCGACCCTGCTGCGTCTGCTGGCCAACGGCAAGACTTACGTGAAGTTGTCGGCACCCTATATCACCTCGCGCCTTGGCCCGCAAAGCTATGCGGATCTGGACGCCGTGGCTGTCGCCCTGATCGAGGCCGCCCGCGAACGCGTGCTGTGGGGGAGCGACTGGCCGCATACATTGGTCACCAGCGACCCCAAGCCCGACGACGCGGCGATGCTCGACCGGTTGACGCGCTGGGCGCCGCAGGAAAGCGTGCGCCGTCGCATCCTGGTGGACAACCCGCAGCAACTGTACTGGAAGGATTGAGCAGCGCAATCAGTGCGCCAGGACAGCTCGACAGGGCCGCGCTGTAGCGGTCCCTGAAGACCAAGAGAAAAACAGACCTTGAAACACAGGTCACGGAGGAGACAAGCATGAAAACAAACAAGATCACGCTGGTGGCGCTGCTCGCCTTCGGCATGTTCATCAACGCCATCGACCGGGGCGCGCTTGGTGTGGCGGCGCCCCAGATGCTCAAGGAGCTCAATATGGATCCCGGGGTGATGGGAATTGCCCTGTCGGCCTTCTATTGCAGCTATATCCTGTGCATGGTGCCGGTCGGCCGGCTGGCCGATAGATACGGTGCGAAGACGGCGCTGGGCTGGGCGGCGGCCTTCTGGTCGGTGGCTTCGGCCGCGACCGGGTTGATCCAGGGGTTCTATGGGCTCATCGCCGTGCGTCTGGGCGTCGGTGCCGGAGAGACGGCGGGCAATCCCCTGAGCGCAAAAGTCATCAACGAAAACTTCCCATCGGAGCAACGGGCGCGCGCTACCGCCTGGTGTCTGTCAGGTACCAAGCTTGGCATGGCAGCCGTTCCGGTACTGATGGGATTGCTGATGACCTACTGGAGCTGGCGCATCGCCTTTATGGTCACCGGTATCGGGAGCCTGCTGTGGTGCCTTGCCTGGTATCTGCTTTTCCGTGAGCAGAAGGAGGATGCGGTCGGAGCAGAAGGCGTAAAACCGGGCAGCAAGTCGATACCCTGGAGGAAGTTGCTGAGCAACCGCACCATCCTCGGACTGATGCTGACCAAATTCTTCCTCGACTATCTGTGGGTCGTGTTTGTCAGCTGGTTACCCAGCTATCTGGTGATGGAGCGAGGATTTTCCCTTCTCAAGATGGGGCTGTACGCCTCCATTCCGTGGATTGTCGGATTCCTTGCCCAGCCGGCGATGGGGCATTTCTCCGACTGGCTGATCAAGAAGGGCGTCAGCGTGACCAAGGCAAGAAAATATGCGCTGGTTGGGTCACAGGCCGTCGCGGCGTCCGTCATCGCCGTCGGTTTCGTGGACGATCCGCTGATCGCCGTCATTCTGCTGACGATCAATATTGCCGGTGAGTCCGCGTCGGCAGGCATCATGTGGACAATTCTGACCGAGGTGTCGCCGAAGGGGATGGGGGGCACGGTCGCCAGTGCCGTCAATACAGTGAGTTCGATCGCCGGGGTGATGGCGCCGACGATTACCGGCTTCATCTACAAATTCACCGGCAGTTTCCAGGTCGCTTTGCTGGTGGCCGGCGTGGGCATCCTGATTTCGGCCATGTCGATGTTGTTCGTGGTGCAGGAGATCGAGCCTATCGATCTGAAGACTGGCGTCTGACCCGGACAGCCGGGTGACCGGGCCGTCGCCATCCCCTCATGCGGCGCGATGCAGGCGCTGCCCGAAGCAAGATCAAGCGCGAGGGGACCTGCCCTGTACGATGTCGCGCGGTGTCACGCCGTGTACCCGCTTCATCCATGCCGCCATGTGGCTCTGGTGTGCGAAGCCCGCCTCCAGCGCAATCTGGCTCATGCTCAGCTGCCCTTGCACCAGCAGCGATCTGGCCCGTTCCAGGCGGCGCTGTACCACGTGCCGGTGCACTGGCTGGCCCATGGTCTCGCGAAACAGCACCTTGAAATGCGGCACGCTCAGTTCGGCTAGGGCGGCCAGTTCGGCCAGCGACAGGTCCTGGTCGAGGTTGGCTTCGATGTAGTCGATCACGCGCGCTGCGGTGCGCGCGGAGAGCGTGCGCCGCTTGCGATCGGTGGCGACATCGGCGCCCACCAGCCGCACCACCATCGCCGTGGCCAGACTCTGGGCGTAGAGCGCATCGGAGGCGTCGTCGGCCTCAAGCTCGGCCAGCAGCGCCCAGGCCGCATGCTGGAAGCGTGTATCGCGCCATTGCAGCTGCGGCCTGATCGCCGCGGCATCCGATGACAATCCCATTTCCTCACAGGTCTTGCTCACCAATTGCTGGCTGAACCAGACGCTGAAGATGGTGCAGTCGGCCTCATCCGACCATTCGCCCGCCATGCCAGCGGGCACGATGTCGACGTCGCCGTGGGCTTGCAGGCGCACCGCGCGCGTGGTGTCGCAGCGGCAGATGGCCTTGACCGGACGGCCCACGTGGACTCCCACACGATGATGCATGAACGCCGGCACGCGGTGCAGGCCGGCGGCGACCCGGTACACCTCGGTGCCAAAGCCAGACCAGGCCAGCGCCTTGCTCGACAGCAATCTCTTGCGCTGGCCGGAATGCGGCGTCAATGCAATGGCTTGTGGATGCTTGGTGTTCATCGAGGCTCCTTGGCAGGGTGCGGATGTCGCATTCTGCGTCATTTCCGGGGCGGCGTGTGGGCCAGGGCCGGTGCCGGGACCACATCGTCATCCGAATCTGCTGGCGGCCCTCCTTTCCTGCGCGTTTTTCTCTGCGGCGCTCAGTAAGATCGGCGCTCCGCAAACGAAGGAGGCTGATCATGTACGTGATTTTTGGAGCATCAGGCAAGGTCGGCGCCAGCAGTGCGGCGGCCCTGCGCAAGGCTGGCAAGGCGGTGCGCGCCGTGGTGCGCAATCCGGCCCAGGGCGAGGCGCTGGCGCGCATCGGCTGCGAGGTGGCCATCGCCGATCTCGATGACCTGCGTTCGATCCGGCGGGCCCTCGATGGCGCGCAGGCGGCGCAGCTGATCTGCCCGGTGGCGCTGCAGGCCAGCGATGCCGCCAGCGCGATGCGCGCCATGATCCATAACGCCGCGCAGGCACTGAGCGCGCATCCCGGCATGCGCGTACTGGCCGTATCGGACTACGGCGCCGAGCTGGAGTCCGGCACCGGCATCACGATGCTTTACCGCGAGCTGGAACGGCAGTTCGCGCAGGCTGTTGCGCACCTCACGCTGCTGCGTTCGGCCGAGCATATGCAGAACTGGGGGCGGGTGCTGCCGGTGGCACTGGCCACGGGGTATCTGTCGACGCTGCATGCCCCAGCCAGTACGCCGTTTCCCACCGTTTCGGCGCATGACGTCGGCACCATCGCGGCGCAGCTGCTGCTGGAGCAAGAGCAACGGGATGATACGAAGGTGCGCGTGGTGAGCGTGGAAGGACCGCATCGCTACAGCGCCGAGGATGCCGCACGGCTGCTGGGCGAGGTGTGTGGCCGGGAGATGCGCGTGCACGTGCTGCCGCGTCAGGAGTGGGCGGCCACGCTGTCGCGCTCGGGAATCAATGAGGCACTGGCAACGCTCATCATGGAAACCAACGACGCCCAGAACAGTGGCCGCATCGGCGCCGAGGCCGGCACCGAGTTGCGGCGTGGCACGACAGGTCTGCGAGAGGTGCTGGCCGCGCTGGTGGCGGCCTAGGCCAGGACTTGCAATCAAGGAGATGACATGCCGTATTTGCTGAAGAAATGGGTGGACCTGCCTTGTCCGGTGCTGCTGATGGAGGACGCCTTCTGTGAGCCACTGGAGTACGTGCTGTACCAATGCCTCATCGTCGTGGCGCGGCGATTGCGTTGCGAGGGACTGGTGCGATTGCTGGAGGCCATACCCGACGACAACGATGACTTCCGCTGCCCCTGAGCCTTGGTGCGACCCTTGCCGGGGCCGCACCGTTTCCTGCAGGATTGCGACCGGCATTGCGCCGGTGGTCGTCACTTCACCCCGGCCGACTCCGCCATCCGGTCAAAATCCGCATCCAGCTTTTCCAGTGATGCGGCAATGCGCTGCTTGTGCGCCTTGATCCAGGCATCCTGCTGCGCCACGCGGGCATTGGCTTGGCGCAGCATGCGGTCCATCTCGGCCGGTTGCGGGCCGCCGACGGTGGCGCGGTTGCGCACGATGGCGACCGGGTCCAGGGTGCTGCGGAACTCCTGCTCCGACATCGGCAGCACCTGCGGGAATTCCGAATTGAGCACCGCCTCGTGATAGATGCGCTGCGCGTCGGCATAGGGGAAGTCGAGCGGGCGGATGTCGTGGGCCTTGGCGTATTCCACCACCTCCGAGGCGAAATGGTGGCCCACGCGGAATGGCAGCTTGTACTTGCGCATGAGCACATCGGCCAGCTCCTGCGAGGCGGTCCAGTCGCTGTTGAGTTCTTCCAGCGCGCGCTGCGGATCGATCACCAGCGCGCCCAGGATGCTCTCCCAGTTCTTGAGCACCTTGGCCGTATTGAGCACCATCTCCTTGTTGGGCTTCACATCCTTGGGGTCGCTCATGCCCGGGGGGATGTTGTGGGCCACGATGGCGATGCCCATGCCTTCGGAGAGCACCACCGAGGCATCGCGCCGGGTGCTGTTGAGCAGACCGGGATTGCGTTTCTGCGGCATGGCCGAGGAGACGTAGGTATTAGCGCCACCTTCCTGCAGCAGGATCCACGGACGCGGCTGGGCGTATTGCGTCATCACGTCCTGGATGAAGGCGCCCGCATGCAGGGCGATGGAAGAGACCACGGCGCCGGCTTCCACCGGGCCATCCACGGCTGAGAGCTGGGAAGCGTCGTAGGCGTTGTCGACGATGGCGGCAAAGCCCAGGTAGTCGGCCATGCGCTGGCGATTGAGCGGCCAGCTGGTGCCGTTGAGGACGGTGGTGCCCATGGCCGAGCGGTCCAGGCGCACATAGGCTTCGCGCAGGCGTTGCGCATCGCGGTCCAGTGCTGCCGCAAAGCCCAGCAGATAGTGGCCGTAGCTGTTGGGCTGCGCCGCCACGCCGTTGGTGTAGTTGGGCACGATGGTGTCGCGCTGGCTGGCGGCCAGCTTGACCAGGGCGGCGGTGGTGGCGTTGAGCTGGGTGGCCAGGGTCAGCAGGTCTTCACGCAGGATGGCCGCGCGCAGCGTGGCGAGCATGTCCTGGCTTGAGCGGCCGGCATGCAGCAGCGTGATCTGCGGGCCGGCAGCCTGGATCAGCAGCGGCTCGAAGGTGATCACCAGCGTGGGCCGCTTGGCGCCGGGCAGCTCGCCATCGGCCAGTACCTTGCGGATGCCCTTGACCACCAGCGGCGTCATCGACTTGTCCAGCAAGCCTTCGTCGGTGTTGATGACGGCGCTGGCCTTGTTGATTTCGCCCAGCCAGAAGAATTCATCGTGGCGCACGGTTTGCTGGGCGTGCAGCTGGGTCGTGCTGCCCAGCAGGGCGGCGGCGAGGATGAGGGGTAGGGTGGATAGCTTGGGCAATGCAGTCTCCTGGGTGTGCGTTTGGCGGGTGTATGTGCTTGTTGGAATATGCCGCAAACCGTCGATGAAAATGGCTTGCAGGGCGCCTATCTTAGCGGGCAACCGGGATTGCGGTTTTTCCTGTTGCGGTTGCGCGCCATGGGCACTGCGGCAGGTAGGATATACTGTTCATCCATACAGTCATCCATCCCCCTCACCGCAATGCCCGCCGCCGTCGACTACCGCTTCTACTACCTCGACAATTTCCAGCAGGTGCTGGACTGGATCGCCCAGCGCTACGCCGACCTGCTGAGCGAGGAGGAACGCGACTTCATCGCCACCTTCCCGGGCTTGCCGCTGGTCTCGCGTGCGCTGTTCGTGCGCATGATGATGCGCCGGGGCGAGTTCTTCCGCACCAGCAAGCTCGACTATCCCGAGATCGGCGACCCGCTGGCAGCGGCGCGCGCCTTGCCCGCCCCGTGGCTGGGCGAGGACCCTGTACTGACGCTGGAGCAATTGTTCGCACTCGCGACCAAGCCCGAGCTGGTCAGGTGTTTTGCGCTGGGCGCGGCCCTGAAGCCGGCCCGCAAGAGCGAACTGCTGGAGGTGCTGCGCCAGGATCCCGCTCACGCCCGCGCGCGGCCGTGGTCGCAATGGCTGGCTGATGACACGGATGTGCTCCTGCACCTGCGCCAGCAGGCCCTGTGTGATCGCCTGCGCCTGATGTTTTTCGGTAACCTGCGCCAGGACTGGAGCGAATTCGTGCTCGCCGACCTGGGCATGTTCCGCTACGAGCGCATTGCCTTTGCGCCGCAGGCGCGGGGTTTCCGCAGCCGCGCCGACATCGATCACTACCTCCACCTGCATGCCTGCAAGCAACGCTATCACGCAGGCGACGCACCGGCCGCGATCCTGCCGGACTTGCTGGCAGAAGTGCCAGCGGGTGGCTACGACAATGCCTGGCTGGCCAGCCGCTTCGATCGCCTGATGTTCCAGCTGGGACAGGCCTTTGAAAAGTTGCAAGACTGGGCGCAGGCCCAGGCCGTCTATGCGGCCAGCCGCTATCCCGGCGCGCGCGCCAGGACGGTGCGCGTACTGGAAAAGCAGGGCCGGTTCGGCGCTGCCCATGCCTTGCTGCAGGCGGCATTGCGTGCGCCGGAGAACGAGGCGGAACGCCAGCAGCTGCTGCGCGTGGCGCCGCGCCTGGCACGCCAGCTGGGCCATCCGCCGCCGGCGCGCGAGGCAGCGCCGGTGGTGCAGCGCATGGACCTGGTCCTGCCGGCCACGGGGCAACGCGTCGAGCTGGTCGTGCAGGCGCATCTGCAGTGTGCGCAGGCGCCGGTCTTCTACGTGGAGAATGCACTGGCCACG
The DNA here is from genome assembly GCA_019233085.1 of Herbaspirillum sp. GTDB lineage: Bacteria > Pseudomonadota > Gammaproteobacteria > Burkholderiales > Burkholderiaceae_D > Herbaspirillum. The sequence goes on along the minus strand of JAFAMT010000158.1, from coordinate 8,547 downwards.
GCACTGTTCGGCCTGCTGTGCTGGGACGCCATCTTCGCGGCGCTACCGGGGGCCTTCTTCCATCCCTTCCAGCGTGGGCCGGCCGATCTCTACAGCGCCGATTTTCATGCGCGCCGCCAGCAGGAGTTCGCACGTTGCCTGGCCCGGCTCGATGACGGCAGCCATCACCAGGCCATCCTCGCCACCTACGATGCCAAGCTTGGCCTGCAGTCTTCCTTCGTGGCCTGGGACTGGTTGCACCGGGAGATGCTGGTCATGGCGCTGGAGTGCATTCCGGCCGCGCACCTGAAACTGTGGTGCCTGCGCATCCTGGAGGATGTGCGCGAGAACCGCAGTGGTTTCCCCGACCTGATCCAGTTCTGGCCGGATGAGCGGCGCTATCGCATGATCGAGGTCAAGGGCCCCGGCGACCGCCTGCAGGACAACCAGCAGCGTTGGCTGGCCTATTGCGCCCGCCACGACATGCCGGTCTCGGTGTGCTACCTGCAATGGGCGCCGGAGGCGGCATGAGCGAGGGCGCACGCTATACCGTCTCGGTGCGGGCCCTGTGCGAGTTCACCGCCAAGGAGGGCGACCTCGACCTGCGCTTCACGCCCACGCCGACCGCGCAGGAAGGCATGGCCGGTCACGCCGTCGTCGCCAGCCGGCGGGGCGAGTCCTACCAGCGCGAAGTCGCGCTGGCGGGCGAGCATGGCCCCCTGCAGGTACGCGGTCGCGCCGATGGCTACGACCCCGCGCGGACCCTGCTGGAAGAAGTGAAGACCTATCGCGGCCAGCTGGCCAGCATCCCCGATAATCATCGCCTGCTGCACTGGGCGCAGTTGCGCGTCTATGGGCATCTGCTATGCCAGAAGGAGGGGCTGGACAGCGTCAACCTGGCGCTGGTGTATTTCGATATCGGCAGCCAGGAAGAGACCCGCTTCGAAGAAAACCGCAGCCGCGATGAGCTGGCCGCGATCTTCGTGCAGCAGTGCCAGCGCTTCACCGCCTGGGCCACGCAGGAGCTGGCGCACCGTGGCGCGCGCGATGCGGCGCTGCAGGCGCTGCGTTTTCCGTATGGCGATTTCCGGCCGGGGCAGCGGCAACTGGCCGAGGCAGTCTTCCGTGCCCAGGCCAGCCGGCGCAACCTGCTGGCCCAGGCCCCGACCGGGATCGGCAAGACCCTGGGGACCCTGTTCCCGGCGTTGAAGGCGGCACCCTCGCAGCAACTGGACAAGATCCTCTTCCTGGCCGCCAAGACGCCCGGCCGGCAACTGGCGCTGGACGCCCTGGCCAGCCTCAAGGGCAATACCGGCCTGCCGCTGCGCGTGCTGGAGCTGAGTGCCCGCGACAAGGCCTGTGCCTATCCGGATCGCCTTTGCCGCGGCGACTCCTGTCCGCTGGCGCAGGGCTTCTATGATCGCCTGCCGGCCGCACGCGCCGCCTGTCTCGACGCCCCCCTGCTGGATCGCCAGTCCGTGCGCGAGATCGCCCTGCAGCACCAGGTCTGCCCCTACTACCTGGGCAGCGAGATGACGCGCTGGAGCGATGTCATCGTCGGCGACTACAACTACTGGTTCGATGGCGGCGCCATGCTTTATGCGATGGCGCAGGCCCATGACTGGCGCGTGAGCGTGCTGGCCGACGAGGCCCATAACCTGGTGGCGCGCGCCCGCAGCATGTACAGCGCCCAGCTGCACCGTGCCGGCCTGCGCGCCGCGCGCGCTGTGGCGCCGCCCGTGGTGGCCAAGGCGCTGGAGAAGCTGGGCCGCGCCTGGAGCGCCGCCGGCAAGAAGGCCTTGCTGCCTTATCAGGTGCTGGAGACGATTCCGCCCAAACTGGTCGATGCCTTGAGTGCCAGTGTCAGCACCATCAGCGAACATCTCGCCCAGGTCGCGGTGCCGCTGGAGCCACCGCTGCGTGATTTCTACTTCGAGGCCATGGCCTTCGTGCGGCTGGCCGAATCCTTCGGGCCGCATTCGCTGCTGGACCTCACCCGCGAGGATGAGCGCAATACCGTGCTCTCGATCCGCAACGTGGTGCCGGCGCCTTTCCTGGGGCCGCGCTTTGCCCAGGCCCATGCCACCACGCTGTTCTCGGCCACGCTGGCACCCTGGCATTACTTTGCCGACCTGTTGGGCATGCCGCAAGACACCGCCTGGATCGATGTGGAGTCGCCTTTCCAGGCCAGCCAGCTGGAGGTACGGGTGGCGGCCGATATCTCGACCCGCTGGCAAGGCCGTGCCGCCTCCGTGGCGCCGATCAGCGCGTTGATGGCGCGCCAGTATCGTGAGCGGCCGGGCAACTACCTGGCCTTCTTCTCCAGCTTCGACTACCTGCAACAGGTGCGCGATGCCTTCGAGCGCGCCCACCCCGATATTGCGATCTGGCAGCAATCGCGCCGGATGAGCGAGGCCGATCGCGATGCCTTCCTGGCCCGCTTTGCAGTGGGCGGGCAAGGCATCGGCTTTGCCGTGCTGGGCGGTTCCTTCGGCGAGGGCGTGGACCTGCCGGGCGAGCGCCTCATCGGCGCCTTCGTCGCCACGCTGGGATTGCCGCAGGTCAATCCGGTCAACGAGCAGTTGCGCCTGCGCATGGAGGCGCTCTTTGGAGCCGGCTATGACTACACCTATCTTTACCCCGGCATGCAGAAGGTGGTGCAGGCGGCCGGCCGGGTCATCCGCACCGAGTCTGATCGCGGGACGGTCTGGCTGATCGATCAACGCTTCGCCCAGCCCCGGGTGCAGGCCTTGCTGCCGGGATGGTGGGCTCTGCAAGGGCAACAGGGAGATGTACGCTCGGATCAGTTTGCTTGATGTGGTTTGTATACGCAAAGCGTAAATAATTTGATTTGTTTGGCGCGCTTGTCTATCATTATGCGCATGGATATCGCACAACAAGTCTTTCTGCGCAACGCATTGCGTAGTCTCAACATGACCCGTGAGGGATTTTCTCAGCGCATAGGCTGCACCAAACGTGCCCTGGACACCTGGCTGCTGCCCGATGAGTCCCGCGAGTTCCGGGCCATGCCGGAGATGGCGCGCCGCTTCATCTCGGAGATCCTGCAGGCCCATGCCGGCCAGGCCAGCCCGCAGGAAGGCGCACCAGGCAATGGGGCAGGGGAGGCGCCGCCCCGCGAGTTCGGTCGCCTGAGCCACCTGCTCTCGGTCGAGCAGTTCAGCCGCGATTCGGCCGAGCGTCTGTGTACCCTGGCCGATGCCATGCAACCCATCGCGCGCCGGCGCAAGGTCAGTCGTGTGCTGGAAGGGGCGGTGCTGGCCAACCTGTTCTTCGAAGCCAGCACCCGCACCCGCCTGAGTTTTGCTTCGGCCTTCATGCGCCTGGGTGGCTCGGTGTGCGATACCACCGGTTTCACTTATTCGTCCATGGCCAAGGGCGAGTCCATCGCCGATACCAGCCGCACCATCAGCGGCTACGCCGACGTGATCGTGGTGCGCCACCCCGAGCAGGGCTCGGTGGCGCAGTTTGCCGCCGCCACCAATGTTCCGCTGATCAATGGCGGTGATGGCGCGGGCGAGCACCCGACCCAGGCACTGATCGATCTCTACACGGTACAGCGCGAGTTCTCGCGGCTGGGCAAGCTGGTCGATGGCGCCCACATCGTCATCACTGGCGACCTCAAGTACGGCCGCACGGCGCACTCGCTGATCAAGCTGCTCTCGCTCTACAAGGCCATGCGCTTTACGCTGGTGTCTCCCCCCTCGCTGGAGATGCCGGAAGAGATCACCCAGCTGATCGCCCTGCGCGGCCACGATGTGGTGGTGGCCGATCGCCTGGAAGACGCCCTCCCCGGTGCCGACGTGGTCTACACCACGCGCATCCAGCGCGAGCGGCTCACCGGCGAACGCATCGACGCCTATCTCTCGGCCTTCGAAATCAATCGCAAGGTGGTCGACCAGTATTGCAAGAAGGATGTCATCGTGATGCACCCCCTGCCGCGCGACAGCCGGCCCGGCGCGCACGATCTCAATACCGACCTGGATGGCGATGCACGCCTGGCGATCTTCCGCCAGACCGATAACGGCGTGCCGGTGCGCATGGCGATCTTTGCCACCGTGCTCGGCGTGGAGGGCCTCGTGCAGCGTTCCCTGCATGACGCCGCCTGGGCGGTGCCACAGGCGATCGGGCCGCATGATCTGGCGCTGGATGAGTTGTCTTACTCGGTCAGCTCGACTGCCGCATCACAATCCTGACCCCACATCGACGACGCGCTGCGCCGGCTCCTGCCCGGTGATCCTTTGCGGCAGCGCTTGGGCCGCCAGTTTGCCAATGGCCTGGCGCTCGGCCTTGATGGTGGTCAGGGCAGGGTAGGTGCAGGCAGCAAAATCGAAGTCGCCAGCGCCGACTGCGTCCAGTCACCTGGGGATGCCCAGGTGCATCTTCGACGCTTACCAGGAAGGAATCACCGTGCCATTGAACTTGGCCAGGATCAATTGCTTGATCTTGTCGGATTCGAAGATCTTGATGAAGCGGGCGATGCGGGGATCATCCTTGTGATCGGCGCGAGCGGCCCAGATGATGGCCCATTGCGAACCCTTGTCTTCGAGCAGCAATGCATCCTTGGGATTGAGGCCGGCCAGCACGCCCTTGTTCAGGTTGACCACGCCCGCGTCGACGTCGGGCAGCACGCGCGGCACCTGGATTTCATCGAGCAGGACGATCTTGAAGTTCTTGGGATTTTCGCTGATGTCGGCCACGCCCACGTCGATGCCCGAACTGCTCCTGAGCTTGATGAGCCCGGCTTTTTGCAGCAGGAACAGGGCCCGTGCTTCGTTGGAGGGATCGTTGGTGATGGCGATCGTGGCGCCCTTGGGCAGGGCATCCAGGGACTTCACCTTGGCCGAATAGATACCGGCCGGGGCCACGTAACTGGGCTTGATCGCCGCGATCTTGTAGCCGCGCGCTTCATTCTGCCTGAGCATGTAGGGCACATGCTGGAAATTGTTCAGGTCGATGTCGCCGGCCTGGGTCGCCTCGTTGATCTGGGTGGGCTCGGTGAATTCGATCACCTTCACGGGGAAGCCCTGGGCGTTGGCGATCTTGGCGGCTTCCTGCAGGAAGTCGCTGTAGGGGCCGGGCGATGCACCCACGCGCAACGGCGCGTCGGCGGCGATGGCTGGCGCGACGCAGGCCAGGCTGAGGGTTGCAACGAGCAATTTCTTGTTGAACAGACGAAGCAGGTCCACGGCGATTATCCAGGGTAAGGGTGAAGGGAGATACCAAGTCTAGCGAGCCACGATGCCTTGGAAAACGATGCATTTCGCGCTTGGATATGCGCTTTATGTCTGGCCGCCGTGCCTGCGGGAATGTGCGGCGTCACCTCCCTGCGCGGGCTCACTGCGCCTCGTAGCGGCGTGGACGTAGCCCTGCGTGGAACCAGTTGACCAGGGACACCGTGTCATAGACCGGCACGCCATAGGTCGCCTGGATATCGGCCGTGAAAGGGGCCAGGTTGGTGCATTCGAGGACGATGGCGCCGACCTCGGGATGGGCCTGCAGCAGGCGTCCGGCCAGGGCCAGCACTTCCTCGCGCAGGGTGGCATAGGGCACGGTGTCGTCGCCTTCCCGGATGGAGCGTACGAATTCCGAATCCTGCGGCATGCCGAAGACCGGTGTGGACGGATCGATGCCGACGGCCTCAAGATATTTCCCGCCCAGCGATTGCGCGTTGTAGGTGAGGATGCCCACTTGCTTGCTTGAAGCGATCAGGCGCTTGACGATGGGCACCTGCAGCAAGGCGCTGGTGGCCACGGGGACGCCGCAATAGTCGGCCAGCTCCTGCTGGTAGATGGACAGGAACCCGCAGGTAGTGGTGATGCCGTCAACGCCTGCCTCGACCAGCTCGCGCGCGGCCTTCTTGAAGGGCTCCAGCAAGCTGCTGTGATGCAGCTCTGTCATCCTGGCGGGCACGGCATCTTCCACGATGCGGTACTGGACCGGGAAGGGCCAGGTACCGGCGTGGCCGATATCGCCCAGGTAGCGGCGGAAGTGCGTCTTGACCATCAGGATGCCGACGCTCACGCCGTAGTAGGTCTTTTGCCGAGGGGGCTTGCTCATGGTCGTTCCTTGTGATGGCGATGGCGTGGCCGGAATGTGGCCAGTTCCGGGCGTTCCACCCGATTGAGGATTTCATCGGCAGCGGCTTCACCGAGGAAGGGGGCCAAGGTCACTCCGCTATGGGTGACGACGCTGTACAGGCCTTCTACCTCGCGGGCCGCGCCTACTACCGGATACTGGTCCACCGGTAGTGCCCGCACCCCCACCCGCAAGGCTTCGGCCTGGACGCCTCGCAGCAGCGGCAAGACCCTGGCGGCCGCCTCCAGCAGGCGTCCCGCGTGGTCAGAGAACTGTCCCGGGGTGGCGTCGGGCGGCACCTCAAGGTCGTTGCGGCAGATGAGCAGGCGGCCGGCGCCGTCGGGGCGGAGATGGACTTCGGGGGAAAAGATCACGCGCTGCACCGAGTGTGCCAGCGCCGGCGTAAAGAGCATCAAGCCGGCCGTGGGGGCCAGGGCAATGGCGTCCAGGTCGGCGAACGGCGGCTGGTCGGCCCAGCGGCCGGTGCAATTGACGACGCCGTCGGCCTCCAGAAGGTCACCGCTGTCGGTGCGCACGCCGGTGATGCGCTCGCCCCGGCGCAGCACTTCGGCGACCCGGGTGTGGGGCAGGATGCGCGCCCCCCGGGAGCGTGCCGCTGCCAGCAACGCCTGGCAATACAGCGGCGGGTCGACCCAGCCATCCTCGGGGAAGTAGGCCACCGGCGCATCGCCCAGCGCGGCCAGGTCGATGTCAGGTTCCAGCGCCTGAACCTCGGCGCGGTCCAGCCATTGCACCTGGTATCCCCATTCCTGCAGGGCCGCAAGCCTGGCGCGGTAGCCGTCAGCGCTGCCGTTCTCCCATTCCAGCGAGCCGCCACCGTGCCACCAGGGTGCGGTTGCGAAATGCTCGCGCAAGCTGGCATGGGCACGCATGCCGGCCACATTCAGGTCATGGTAGGCACGAGGTTTCTTGTTGTGGGAGTTGACCCAGGCGAAGGTGGCACTGCTGGTGCCGCCCGCTACCCGGCCGCTGTCGAGTACCGTCACCGGCGCCCCGGCACGGGAAAGAAAGTAGGCCACGGAAGCGCCGATGATGCCGGCGCCGACGACGATGTACATGAGCGTCTTTCTGAAGGCAAGAGGGCAACGGCAGGCCGCTGCCGCTGGATGGCTGGGCACTATAGTCCGTGGACAAGTCACCGGAGAACGACTATTGCCGCATATCCAAATGCGGATTGGGCATGCCGGCCCGGGCAATGGCTGGATGCATCTCGTCGCCCGCTTGACCGCAGGCAGACAATGTTGCAGGTCAGGCAACATCAATCGCATGCGCCAATCAAGGAGGGGGGCATGGTTGGTGACTTTTATGGGGCGCGGAATTGGAGCCAAGCCCTGGCGCCTGCTAAACTTGCCGATTCGCCGGGCTGTTCGCACTGCCCGCAGGCGATATCCTGCCTTACATCAAGTACAAATTGACTGACGACATCGACCCTTCCGCCCCGGCGGACGACCACGAATCCGGCTCCTTCGAAAGCTACTTCCGCGACCCCGCCATGGCGGCGGAGTCGCCCCTGGCCTGGGGCCTGGGGCAGCGCCTGGAGGTGCTGGACACGCTGCGCGGGCTGCTCTCGGGCGGCCAGGCGGCGGCGCGCCTGCGGTTGTGGGTGTTCCTGGAACTGGCGGCCAAGCCCCAGGGGCGGCTGCAGCGCGAAGACCTCAACCAGCTCTTCTATGCCTTGAAGCCCGAGGCCCTCGACACCGCCCTGAAACGCCTGCGCGAGCTGGGCCTGGTGGTCTGGGATACCACTGCCCAGGATTATTCACTCTCACCGCTGGCCCAGCAGCTGCAAGCCTTGCTGGCTCCCTTGACGCGTGCCGTCGGCGAAGATGACGACATGGCCGCATTGCTGGCCCAGGTCGCCGGTGCCCAGGCGCTGGGCCTGTCCGATCCCAGCCAGATCCGCCATCTGCACGCCCAGCTGGCGCGTCTGCATGACCAGTTCGCCGATGCCATCGAGAGCGGGTCCGAGGCCCGCCTGCGCGAGGCGCAGCCGCGCTTCGAGCGTGCCCTGAAGCTGGTGCAGCGGGCCGGCGAGGCGCTCACCGCCCTCATCCGCAGCGAGCACGACGATGCCCGCCTGGAGCGCGAGGCCCGTGCCCTGGGCAATGGCCAGGCGCGCCTCTTGACCATGGCCAGCCAGTTCACCCGCGCCCTGCAGCAGGCTGACCGCCAGCGCGTGACCCTGGGCAGCACCGGCGTGACCAGCTCGGACGTACGACGCTGGCTGCAATCCCATCCCGATCCTTCGCAACTGGTGGGGGCGGCGCTGTCCATGGGCGTCAAGCCGGTCTTCATCAGCGGCCATGAAATGGTGGACGTGGCCGAGGGCGAATTCGAACGCGACCGCCCCGACCTGCAGCGCACCCAGGGCTTGCCGCCACCGGCCCAGGCCGTGGCCGGCGAGCTGGAAACCCTGCGCATGCCGGTGGAGCTGGGCGAGCTGATCAGCCA
>JAFAMT010000125.1 GCA_019233085.1 Herbaspirillum sp. | reverse complement strand
GATGGCCAGCGATGCCTGCTGTCCGGAGCGGCTATCGGAGCGGCTGGCCGCTACGGCTGACGCCAGCACCGCGCGATTGCCGAGGTTGAAGACGGCGCCGCCGCCGGCCAGCGTCAGCCCGCGCATCGCTTCGGCGTGGCCTTCCAGGGTAAGCCATTCGCTCATGCCATGGCGCGCACTACCGGAGAGGGCGAACTGGCCGTAGTCGTTGCTGCGCAAGCCATAGTTGCGCCTTACCCAGCCGCCTTCCACCGAATAGGAGGACAAGCCGGTCTTGAGCAGGCGATCGGTGGCATAGAAGTTGACCGTGCGGAAGGTCTGGCGACCCAGTTCGTCGGTGACGGCGACGGCGATCTGGCCGGCGCCGCTGGCAATCGGTGGTTGCCGGATCTCGAAGGGGCCGGGCGGCACCGGTTGCGACAATTGCCTCACGCCGTTGACGAACAGGTCGACGGTGGAAGGCACCACCGTCTCACCACCCAGGGACGGCGTAGGGAAGCGCACCAGGTCAGGCCGCAGGCTGAAATCGGAAGCGTACTGGAAGCCTCCCATGCGTACCGAGCGGCTCCAGGCCAGGCTGCCATTGATGACGTCGCCCGCGCGATAACGCGTCAGGCTGGCCGGCTCGGAATAGGTATAGGTGCTATCCAGGCGCGCGGAGACCCCGCCGCTATTGCCGGTGTAGCCCAGGCCAGTCGAGCTCAGTACGCTGCTGCCCGAAAACCAGCGGCCATCGAACAGGCCACCCAGGGCATGCTGCCCCTGGCCATTGCTGGCCAGCAGGTCGTAGTTGAGCACCAGTCCGCGCCCGCCAGGCGAGAGCGGGACCTTTTCGGCAGTGCTGTTGGCGTCGATGTCGGTGGTATTCATGAATCGGGGCGCAATGGCAAGGTTGATCCGGGCACCGGCTTCGTCCAGGTCGATCTGGCTGGCGAGGGAGGCAATCGCCACCAGGTCGTCGTCGGCACCGCCGATGCGCAGCTTCAGGCTGCGCAGTTCAGCTGCGGTGGCATAGAGCTGCTGCTGGCGTCGCGTGAACTGCGCTACCAGGTCGGTCCCGCGGCCGTTGATGGACACCTCCAGCAACAGGATCTCGTCGCCCGGCTGGGCGGCACGCCCGGCCACGCCCGCCATGAGCAGGGCCAGGGCCAGTACCCAGCGCGAGAGGCGACTCAAGGCGCGACGGTCAGTTCGGCATCAATCGGCCCGGCGTCGCTGTTGGCGCTCAACTTGACTTTGCTGCCTGTGGCAAGCGGGGTCTCGGTATCGATCAGGTATTGGCGCGTCACCCCCGCCAGCGTATAGGGGTTGTTTCCGGAGGGGGCCTTGATCGTCTTGCCATTGGGCAGGGCCAGCGTCAGGTCCAGCAGGCGGGAGCGACGATTGCCGGCGTTCGTGACCAGCAATCGGGCGGGCTTGCCGGCATGTAACTGATAATCAAGCTGTGTCTTGGCCGGGCCATTGGCAGCGATGAAGACCGGCATCGAGATGCGGAACTTGAAGTTGATCGTGGCACCCTCGGCCGCCGAGGGGATCTCGTCGATCAGCAGTCGGAAGGCGATCTCGCTACTGCCGGCAGCTTGCTTGGAGACGACCCGGATGACCTGCGATGCGCCAGGTGCGAGGCTGAAGACCGGCGGGCTGATGATCAGGTTCTGGGTTGCTTGCAGGTCGTCCTTGCTGTCGGCCTGGTTCCAGTCGAACGCACGGATCTGCAGCGAGACAGTGTGATTGTCGTTGTTGACGATCTTGATCACGCCAGCAGTGCGCGAGGAGGATAGCTCCAGCACCACCGGGGCGATCTCGAAGTTGGACGCCCGCGCCGGTTGTGTTCCCCCTACGCATACAAGGCAGACGATGGACCAGCACGTGGTCAGCCGCCAGAAAATGGATCCGGATCTCGTCACGCTACGAAATCTCCACTCTAGTTGTCAGGCGAATGTCTTTTTTTCTAGAGTAAAACGAAACCGGAGTTGTGTAGTCGTCAAAGTTGCAGGCAAGCCACAATATTTGAGCGAAAGTTAATAAATTAAGTGAATCGGCGTGATTAATGATGCCATACGACATTTAATTGCCGGGGTGGCCGGCGTGAGCCGACCGCCGATGCAGCAAGCAGGCTTGATCAGTAGGACAGGGTGATGGCGACCACGTCGCTGTAGGCTCCGGCCCGCGAAGTCTGGCCGGCAGGTACATAGCCGTAGACGGGAATGCTCTGGCTGCTGCCGTTGCCTACGCCGGACAGCGTATCGGTACCGTTGGCATTACCCCAGCTGCGCGTGCGCGCGGCATCCTGATACAGGCCATAGCTCAGCGAGTTGCTGCCATCGGTGCTGACCATCTTGCGGTTGGCCGTGCTAGCGCCCGAGGCGGTACCGGCATCCAGGCTCACGGTGTAGCTGGTACCGCTGGAACAGCTCACGCCGATCAGGGCGTTCTGCTGGATGGCGCTGGAGGAATAAGTGCCGAAAGGCAGGGCTGCACTCTGGACGACACATTGCGTCGGCACCATGGCAGTGATGTCGAGATTGCCCGTCGAGCTTGCTGCCAGGAGATCTGGTACATGGCAAAACGAGAGACCGGCGGCCAGCAGGAAAAAATGCGAATTTTTCATTGTTGTAGGGTGCCGGCTAGTCACAATAAGAGCTTGATACTATTATAGAATTAATTCGAATAAATATTCAGGAAAGTGCGAAGAAGCAACAGCGTCGTTAAGGTCAGATCGATGCAAATGGTGCAATTTGCTACAAGAATGAAAACATTTGATGACTGGGAGTCATTTTTCAGTCGGCGGCTACAGGGCCCCGGCGGCTATTGCCAGCGGTAGCTGCCACTGTTCCGCGGGCCAGTGCCACTCGTCGCTTGCCATCCCCTTACGGGAGCACGACGGTGTTTCGTCGTGACAGTTGCGCGGCAACGATGTCAATCCTGATGCGAGCAAGAGGCAGTGCCATCGCGTTGGTCGAGGATGGCGGTATTGGCTGAACAGAAGAGTAACCAAGTTGCACGTCTACAGGGTGACTATCAAGCGAAAGGATAGCGGTAGGGCAGTGCCGCAACCGGCCTCTGGCGGGTTGTGGGATATCGAGGAACTTGCGCGTGCATGCGCTTTCTGGAGAAAACATGAACACATGCACCGCCGGGCGCAGGCCTGGTGACGCAAGCGGGTTGGATTCTTGCTGCCTAATGGTCTGAACCATGCCGATGAACAAACAAAGCGGACTGGCCCGTGCCAGTACAGGCATATTCTTCTTCCTGGCGTTGCTGCTGCTGCTGGGCGTGGCGGCCTTTTCCTATCGCAGCGTGCGCGACTTCGAGGAGCGCGCGGTGTGGCTGCAGCATACCCATACGGTGATCAAGGTGCTGGAAGAGGCCAATTCCACCGTGCGCGATGCGGTGAGCAGTTCGCGTGGCTATGCACTGTCTGGCAACGAGGAGTACCGGGCCAGCTTTGATACCTGGGCGCGCCAGGCCGATGCGCTGATGCGGGAGCTGCACCGGCTGATGGCCGACAATGTCCAGCAGATGCGCATACTGGAACATACCGAGGAGCTGGTGACCCAGCGCCTGACCATGGCGCGACAGTTGCTGGAGATGGACCGCCCGGCGGCGCAGCAGCGCGTGCTGGAGGGCAAGGCCTTGAGCGACCAGATCCGCGACGGCTTCAACGAGATGAAGGGCAACGAGAACGCCTTGCTGGCCACCCGCTCGCACGAGACGGCAGCCAGTGCTGACCTGACCATCATCATGGTGGTCAGTGGCAGTCTGGTGAGCATCGCCTTGCTGGTGCTGGTCTACAGCAAGCTGCGTCGCGAGATGCGTCGCCGCGTCGAGGCGCAGCAGCGTGCCCAGGCCTATTCCGACGAGATCGAAGACCTGTACAACAATGCGCCATGCGGCTACCACACCGTCGATGAGAGCGACAAGAAGATCATCAAGATCAACGACACCGAGCTCAAGTGGCTGGGCTATACCCGTGACCAGGTCGTCGGGCGCATGACCCACACCGACCTGCTGGCGCCGGCCAGCGCCGAGCGCTACCTGCGCGAATTGCAGCCGCAGTTCCTGCTGCGTCGCGAGATCAGCGGTATCGATCTGAACTACCGCCGCGCCGATGGCAGCGAGTTCACGGCCCTGGTCAATGCCACGGCCATTCCCAGCCGCGATAACAGTCGCCTGATCAGTCGCACCGTCATCTATGACATCTCCGACCGCAAGCGCGCCGAGGAGGAGATCGAGGCCCTCAATGCCGATCTCAAGCGCCAGGCGCAGCATCTGCACAGCGTCAACAAGGAACTGGAGAGTTTTTCCTATTCCGTCTCGCACGACTTGCGTGCGCCGCTGCGCGCCATCTCCGGCTATGCCATGATCCTGGAAGAGGACTACGCGGCAGCCATCGACGAGAAGGGGCGCGAGCAGTTGCAGGTGATCCGCCGCAACGTGCGCAAGATGGACGAACTCATCAACGACCTGCTCAAGCTGGCCAAGTCCACCACCGGCGAGCTGACGTTGGAGCGTTTCTCCATGGATGACCTGGTGGGGCAGGTGATTGCCGGACTGCGCCAGGAGAATCCGGCGGTCGAATTCGAGGTCCCCCGGCTGGAGGGGGCGGTGGCCAACCGTGGCCTGATCACCCAGGTGTGGGAAAACCTGCTCAGCAATGCCGTCAAGTTCAGCAGCAAGAGCGAGCGACCGGTCGTGCGGGTGAGCATGCAGGTGGGGCCCGAGGAATACGTCTATGGCGTGCATGACAATGGCGTGGGATTCGACATGCGTTATGCGCACAAGCTTTTCGGCACCTTCCAGCGCCTGCATCGCCAGGAAGAGTATGCCGGCACCGGCATCGGCCTGGCGCTGGTGCAGCGTATCGTGATCCGCCATACCGGCCGGGTATGGGCCGAAAGCAAGCCCAAGGAAGGTGCGAGCTTCTATTTCTCGTTACCGCGCAAGGGCTTGGCCCCCAGCCTGAACGAACCCAGGTGAAGCGCCCCTGGGCCGATGAATGTGAGAGTGTGAACCGATGAGACTGGAGCCATGAGTATTCCCCTGCGAGTACTGTTTGTCGAAGACATGGAAGAAGACGCCGTGCTGATGGTGCGAGAGCTCAAGCGTGGCGGCTTCGAACCGACCTGGCAGCGCGTGGATGACGAACAGGCGCTGCTGGCGGCCCTGCACGAGCAGCGCTGGGACATCGTCATCTCCGACTATTCCATGCCCATGTTCAGCGGCGTGGAGGCATTGAAGCTGGTCAAGCAGGACAACGACCAGACCCCCTTCATCATCGTCTCCGGTGTGATCGGCGAGCAGACCGCGGTCGAGGTGATGAAGGCCGGTGCCCAGGATTACTTCCTCAAGAGCGCCATCGCCCGCCTGCCGCATGCGGTGGATCGCGAATTGCGCGATGCCCAGGCACGCCGCAAGCAGCGCGCCAGCGCCCAGGCGCTGCGCGAGATGCAGGCCCGCTTCAATGCCTTCATGAATGCCGCGCCGATGCCGACCTGGATCAAGGATTCGCAACTGCGCTACAGCTACGTCAATCCGGCGCAGTCGGCGTTCTATGGCATGACCCCGGGGGACATGGATGGTATGAGCGATGCCGAGCTCATGACCACCGGCGCGGCCGAGGCCTCCCAGGAATACGACCGCAAGGTCCTGGAAGAGAAGTGCGAGCTGCACACCCAGGAAACGGTTTTTGACCACAACCACAATGCCCGCATCCTGGATGTGGTGCGCTTTCCCATCAGTGGCGAAGGCAAGGGCGACATGGTGGCCGGGCTGGCCATCGACGTCACCGAGCGCGAGCAGTCGCGACGCGAGCTGGAACTGGCGATCCAGCGCCAGCAATTGCTGTCCTCGCGCGTGATCGAGGTGCAGGAGCGCGAGCGCCAGCACCTGGCGCGCGGCCTGCATGACGATGTCGGGCAGTCGCTCACGGCGCTGAAGATCAATCTCGAAACCATCAAGAAGACCGGCAGCCTGGAAGGCCCGTCGCTGCAGAATGGCATCGACATCGTCACTGCCGTGCTGGCCCAGGTGCGCAGCCTCTCGCTGGACCTGCGCCCCCCTCAGCTGGACAACCTCGGCCTGATCGCGGCGCTGCGCTCCTATGTGGAGCAGAAGTCCAAGCTGGCCAATGTCAGTGGCTGGTTCGAGAGCAGCGGGCATGACCGCGAACTGCACCATGACATCGAGAACACCGCCTTTCGCATCGTCCAGGAAGCGGTCACCAACATCCTGCGCCACGCCAAGTGCCAGAACATCTGGGTCAAGGTCGACCGCCAGCAGGACCAGGTCTTCCTCAGCATCCGCGATGACGGGCGCGGCTTCGACATCGAGCGTGCGCGCAGCAACGCCATTTCCGGCACCAGTTTCGGCTTGCTCAACATGGAAGAGCGGGCCGTGCTGGTGGGTGGATCCATGGATATTTCATCGGCGCCCGGCGCAGGGACGGAAATCGTCATGCACCTGCCGGTCGCCCCTATCGTCAGGAGGATGTGACCATGCTCACTCGAATCATGCTGGCCGACGACCACGCGCTGGTGCGCAGTGGCATCAAGGCCTTGTTGACCGCCATGCCCGGCGTGGAAGTGGTCGGCGAGGCCTCCGACGGTGCCGAGGTCATCGAGATGATCCCGCAGCTCAATCCCGACCTGGTGCTGCTTGACATCGCCATGAAGGGCATGAACGGACTGGAGGCGCTGCGCCGCCTGCGAGGCGACTATCCGACCATCCGCTTCCTGATGCTGTCCATGTACGGCAGCGAGGAATACGTGATGCAGGCCTTGAATGCCGGCGCCAATGGCTACCTGTTCAAGGATTCGGCCGCCACCGAGCTGGAGAAGGCGCTCTACGAGGTCAAGCACGGTCGCCAGTACCTCGATTCGCACATCTCGCGCGAGGCCCTGGACAACTACATGAAGCGCGTGGCCCAGAACGGCACGCCCGTGGAAGTGCTCACGCCGCGGCAGCGCGAGATCCTGCAATTGATTGCCGAGGGCAACAATACCAAGGAGATCGCCTACCAGTTGAACGTCAGCGCCAAGACCATCGAGACGCACCGGGCGCAACTGATGGAGCGGCTCGATATCCGCGATGTACCCGGCCTGGTGCGCTATGCCATCCGCACCGGCATCGCCACGCCGGACAAGTGAGACATGGCGATACATGGCGATCTTAGGGGCGGTTGGCAGTCAGGAAAAATCTGATTCCTTTTAAAATCGCCTGTGCAATAATCCCCTGACAGTGCTGGAATCGGCGTCGGCACTGGTTTTCTGGTGTTTCGCCGATGCTGGACAATTTCCTGTTCGACAAGATGGGGCGGCAACGTGGATGCAAGGGGAGCGTGGACGTTGCGGCGCGACCGGGAAATGGTCAGACCAACAAGAAGAGTTCCAGCCTGAAATTTACTGAAGAAAGCGATCCATCCATGGATATCGAGCAATATGACATCATCCTCGTCGACGACAGCCCGGAAGTGGCGGAGTTGACGCGCCTGGCCCTGGGCACGCGCAAGCTGGCCGACAAGCTGACCTGGTTTGCCGATGCGGAGCTGGCTGAGGAATTCTTTTTCCAGGGGGACTATGCCAACCGCAAGGATCTGCATCCTTACCTGATCCTGCTGGACTTGAACCTGCCACTGATGAGTGGGCACGATTTCCTGAGGATCATCAAGTCCAATGCGGCGACCTCGCATATTCCGGTGGTGATGTTCTCTTCCTCGGACGACCAGCGCGATATCAACCAGAGCTATGAGCTGGGCGCCAACGGTTACGTGGTCAAGTCCACCGATCCCAAGGAATTCATGGGCACCGTGGCCGACACGGGCAGCTACTGGCGTAACCGCAACCGTCCGGCGCGCGTGGGCGGGGCTGGCAATGCTGGCGATACTGGGCCGGTTTCCGGCGCTGCCTGAAGAGGTTTTTTGATGCCCATGCGCAATCGATTGCGCATCTGCAAAAAAGCGCGGCCTGGCCGCGCTTTTTTGCATGTCTGCCTGAACCGGCCGGCCAGGCGATGTCAGCCGGGGAATTGCCTCAGGCCATCGAGATCGTTGATGGTGATGCTGCCATAGTCGACCTTGAGCAGGCCGGCCTTTTCCAGTACCTGCAGGGCCTGGTTGGCACGCTGGCGCGACGTGCCGGAGAGGTTGCCGACTTCCTCCTGCGATATCTGCAGGTTCAGGCCGATGCCCGGATTGAGGTAGGGATTGAACAATGCCGCCAGGCAGCGCGCCACGCGGGCATCGGGCTCCAGCATGCGGTCGTATTCGACCAGCGAGATGAACAGGCCCAGGCGCTCGTTCAACTGCGTCACCAGGAAGCGGTTGAAGGGGATGCTGTTGTCCAGCAGCCAGATATAGGTGGCCTTGGGCATGTAGAGCAGCTCGCTCTCGCGCAGGGCCACCACGTCGTACTTGCGCGGCTCGTCCTTGAGCAGCGAACCTTCTCCCAGCCAGCCGCCATTGGCCATGCCGGCAAAGGAAACGGTCTTGCCTTCGGGTGAGACGCTGCTCATCTTCAGCAAGCCTTCATGCACACCGATCCAGTGGGCGACCGGGTCGCCCTTGCGGCAGACGTAACCGCCGGCGGGAATCTTGCGGCTGACCACTTCCGATTCGACCCGGGCCAGCTGTTCTTCCGTGAGTGCCTGCGCCCAGATGCTCTTGGACAGCATGCGTCGTATTGGTGTCTCCATGATGATGCGTCGCAATATCAAAAGTTTTGTCAATTGTCCGTGAGATGACATCCACTGGCAACAACTGACTCTACTATCATCGCAAAAAAGGGCTTCCGGCCCGGAGAAAGAAATAAAGAGAAACAAAGAGAAACAGAGACAGGACAGCTGGCACACCGGGCCGATCGATGCCGCAGTAAGAGCAGCGTAAGCCTGGCGGCACAGACTGATCCGACACCGGGTTCGCATCAGGGATCGAGACAAGAGACCGAGGCGAATCTTTCGAACCTGCACACTAAGGTGGGAAGATGGTGGAGACGAGACAAGACATGGATGTCGCGACCTTTCCGCGGCTGTTGCTGGCGCATGCCCAGAACCGCCCGGCGCGACCGGCCTTCCGCGAGAAGGACCTGGGTATCTGGCAGACCACGACCTGGCGCCAGGTGGCCGATGAAGTGCGGGCCTTCGCCTGCGGTCTGGCTGCGCTGGGTTTCAAGCGCGGCATGAGCCTGGCCATCATCGGCAACAACTGCCCGCGCCTGTACTGGGCGATGTCGGCCGCACAGGCGCTGGGCGGCATGCCGGTGCCGCTGTACCAGGACGCCCCGGCGGCCGACATGGCCTACGTGCTGGCCGATGCCAACGTCGATTTCGTCATGGCCGAAGACCAGGAACAGGTCGACAAGGTCTTCGAGATCAAGGAGCAGCTGCCCCGCATCGCCCACGTCATCTATGACGATGAGCGCGGCATGCGCAACTATCACCAGCCCGAGCTGCTGTCCTTTGCCCGCGTGCAGGAGCTGGGCCGTACCTACGAGCGCGCCCATCCGGACTTCTTCGCCAATGAGGTCAAGGCCGGCAGCCCGGATGACGTGGCCATCATCCTCTATACCTCCGGCACGACCGGCAAGCCCAAGGGTGTGTGCCACTCGCACCGGGCCATGGTCACCACGGCCCGCACGCTGGTGGAGTTCGACCATCTCGACGAGAACGACGACATCCTGTGCTACCTGCCGCTGGCCTGGGTGGGCGACTTCCTGTATTCGTTCGCGCAGCAGCATGTGGCCGGCTTCTGCCTCAATTGCCCGGAGTCACCCAATACGGTGATGACCGACCTGCGCGAGATCGGTCCGACCTATTACTTCGCACCGCCGCGCGTGTATGAAAACATCCTCACCCAGGTGATGATCCGCATCGAGGATGCCGGCTGGCTCAAGCGCAAGATGTTCCATGGCTTCATGGGCGTGGCGCGCCGCGTCGGCATGCGTATCCTGGACGGCAAGGCGGGCGTGTCGCTGCTTGACCGGCTGCAATATGCGCTAGGCAATGTGCTGGTCTATGGTCCGCTCAAGAACGTGCTGGGCATGTCGCGCCTGCGCGTGGCCTATACCGGTGGCGAGGCCATCGGGCCTGACCTGTTCGACTTCTATCGCTCGCTGGGCATCAACCTCAAGCAGCTCTATGGCATGACCGAGACCTGCGTGACGGTCTGCATGCAACCCTCGGGCGACGTCAAGCTCGATAGCGTGGGGCGGCCGATGAAGGGCGTGGAAGTGCGCATCGACGACAACGGCGAGGTCCTGGTGCGTTCGCCCGGGTTGATGAAGGAATACTTCAAGCGCCCCGAGGCCACCGCCGAAGCGATCGACGCCAACGGCTACTTCCATACGGGCGACGCCGGTTTCTTCGACAGCGACGGTCATCTCAAGATCATCGACCGCGCCAAGGATGTCGGCAAGATGGCTTGCGGCAGCATGTTCGCGCCCAAGTATATCGAGAACAAGCTGAAGTTCTTCCCCTACATCAAGGAAGCGGTGACTTTCGGCAATGGGCGCGAGCAATGCATGGCCTTCATCAACATCGACATGGATGCGGTGGGCAACTGGGCCGAGCGGCGCAACCTGCCTTATAGCGGTTATACCGACCTGGCTGCCAACCCGGCTGTCTACGATCTGGTGCGCGAGTGCGTGGAGAAGGTCAACGCCGACCTGGTGGCTGACCCGCTGCTGGCCGATTCGCAGATCCATCGCTTCCTGGTGCTGCACAAGGAGCTCGATCCCGACGACGAGGAACTGACCCGCACCCGCAAGGTGAGGCGTGGCTTCATCGCCGACAAGTATGCGGTGCTCATTGATGCGCTCTACGCGGGCAAGCCCTCCCAGTACATCGAGACGCAGGTGAAGTTCGAGGATGGTCGCCAGGGGATGATCGCTGCCGACCTCAGGATCGCCGATGCCAAGACCTACAAGACGCTGCAAAGCGCCGCCTGAGAAAACGCCTTCTCGCCCCGGGCGATACCTGCCCGACCACCAGCGTAGCCCGAACCAGACCATCGCTGAATGAATACGACCATGAAACGACACCTGTCCTCTGAAATCCTGCCGTCGGGGCTGCCACCGCTGACCCGTCCCGACGAGGAGGTGGCGGCTGTCACCGCCAACGGCCGCCGCATCGGCGAGGTCATCCTCGACCTGCAGAATATCTCGCTGTCCTTCGGTGGCGTGCGGGCCCTGACCGATATCTCCTTCGATGTGCGCGAGCATGAGATCCGCGCCATCATCGGCCCCAATGGCGCCGGCAAGAGCTCGATGATCAATGTCATCAATGGTGTCTACCATCCGCAGAAGGGCAACATCCTCTATCGCGGCCAGTCGCGCCGGGGCATGCCGCCCAGCGCGATCGCGCGCCAGGGCATTGCGCGCACCTTCCAGAACATCGCCCTGTTCAAGGGCATGACCGTGCTGGACAACATCATGACCGGCCGCAATACCAAGATGCGTTGCGGCCTGCTCTCCAATGCGCTGTGGTGGGGCGCGGCGCGCAACGAGGAAATCGAGCACCGGCGCAAGGTGGAGGAGGTGATCGACTTCCTGGAGATCCAGCATATCCGCAAGACCCCGGTGGGGCGCCTGCCCTATGGCCTGCAAAAGCGGGTCGAACTGGCGCGTGCGCTGGCGGCTGAACCCAGCATGCTGTTGCTGGACGAGCCCATGGCCGGCATGAACGTGGAAGAAAAGCAGGACATGTGCCGCTTCGTGCTGGACGTGAATGACCAGTTCGGCACCACCATCGTCCTGATCGAACACGACATGGGCGTGGTGATGGATATCTCGGACCGGGTGGTGGTGCTGGACTACGGCAAGAAGATCGGCGACGGCACCCCCGAGGAGGTGATGAGCAATCCGGAAGTGATCAAGGCCTATCTCGGCACCTCGCATTGAGCGTGCGGCCGGGAAGGGTGGGAATCAGAAAACAATATAAATAATAAAAACCATATCGAAGGTGGAAGCAAGGAGACGATATGCAATTCTTCCTCGAAGTGACGCTCAGTGGCCTCTTGTCCGGCCTGATGTATTCGCTGGTGGCGCTGGGTTTCGTGCTGATCTACAAGGCCTCGGGCGTGTTCAATTTCGCCCAGGGGGCGATGGTCTACTTCGCCGCGCTGGCGGTGGTCGGCCTGATGGACAAGGGCATGCCGATGTGGGCGGCCGTCATCGGTGCCTTCGTGGTGATGATCCTGGTGGGGCTGGCCACCGAGCGTTTCGTGCTGCGCAAGCTGGTCAACCAGCCGCCCATCACGCTGTTCATGGCCACCATCGGTCTGACCTTCTTCCTTGAAGGCCTGGGCCCCTTGCTGTTCGGCAGCGAGGTACGTCCCATCAACCTGGGTATCGTCGATGAACCGATCCAGTCGGTGATGGACAGCATCGGCATCGGCATCTCCAAGTTCGACCTGTTCGCCTCGGGCATGGTGGTGGCCCTGGTGGCGGCGCTGGCGCTGTTCTTCCAGAAGACCAAGGTGGGCCGCGCGCTGCGCGCCGTGGCCGACGACCACCAGGCGGCGCTGTCGCTGGGCATTCCGCTGCAGCATATCTGGGCAGTGGTCTGGGGCGTGGCCGGGTTCGTGGCGCTGGTGGCCGGCTTGCTGTGGGGCTCGCGCAATGGCGTGCAGTTCGCGCTGACCATGACGGCGCTGAAGGCCTTGCCGGTGCTGATCCTGGGAGGCTTTACCTCGATTCCCGGCGCCATCGTGGGCGGGCTCATCATCGGCGCGTCCGAGAAGCTGGCCGAGATCTACATCCCGCCGGTGATGCAGGATGCCTTCGGCGGCAACTTCGGTGGCATCGAAGGCTGGTTCCCTTATGTGTTCGCGCTGCTGTTCCTGCTGGTGCGGCCGGAAGGGCTGTTTGGCGAGCGGCATATCGACCGGGTATGACAGCAGGACGACACAACGATGGCGATATGAGGCCGTTCGCCCTGAGTAGGCCGAGGGCCGTATCGAAGGGCAGTTTCCGTGACCGGCAGCCGGCGCGCAGGCTTCGATACGCCGCCTGGGGCGGCTACTCAGCCCGAACGGGCTGTTCAATCCAGCAACAAGGAGGATGCAATGCTGTACCGTGAAGCCGGACAATTCAAGACCACCTACCTGGCCGACAGCCAGATCTTCCCGATCCGCCAGGACCGGATCATCTTCACGCTGTTCATGGCCTTCGCCTTCCTGGGCGTGCCGCTGCTGGGCAACGAATACTGGTTCTCGGCCATCCTGGTGCCGTTCCTGGTGTTTGCCCTGGCCGCACTGGGCCTGAACGTGCTGACCGGCTATGCCGGCCAGCTCTCGCTGGGCTCTGCCGCCTTCATGGCCGTGGGCGCTTACGCGGCCTACAACTTCCAGCTGCGCGTCGAGGGCATTCCCATCGTGGCCACGCTGCTGCTCTCGGGTGGCTGCGCAGCCGTGGTGGGTGTGCTCTTCGGCTTGCCGTCGCTGCGCATCAAGGGCTTCTACCTGGCTGTGGCCACGCTAGCGGCGCAGTTCTTCGTGGTGTGGGCGCTGACCAAGTTCTCCTGGTTCTCCAATGACAGTTCCTCGGGCGTGATCAGCACGCCCAAGATCGATTTCTTCGGCCTGGCCATCGATACGCCGGTGCGCAAGTATCTCTTCGTACTGGCCATCGTCAGCGTGCTGGCCCTGGTGGCCAAGAACCTGGTGCGTTCCTCCACCGGTCGGGCCTGGATGGCGGTACGCGACATGGATGTGGCCGCCGAGGTGATCGGCATTCCCCTGATGCGCACCAAGCTGACGGCCTTCGCGGTGAGTTCCTTCTACTGCGGCGTGGCCGGCGCGCTATACGCCTTCTGCTACCTGGGATCGGTGGAGCCGGATGGTTTCTCGCTGGACCTGTCCTTCCGCATCCTCTTCATGATCATCATCGGCGGCGTGGGCAGCATCCTCGGTTCCTTCCTGGGTTCGGCCTTCATCCTGCTGCTGCCGATCTTCCTGGACAACGCCTTGCCACCGCTGGCCGAGCTGCTGCACCTGCCGTTCACCAACGCCACGGTGTCGCATATCCAGCTCATGGTGTTCGGCGCGCTGATCATCTTCTTCCTCATCGCCGAGCCGCACGGGCTGGCCCGCCTGTGGCAGATCACCAAGGAAAAGCTGCGCCTGTGGCCTTTCCCGCACTGAGCAACGCATCTTCGATTTCAAGGCAGGAGGGGCCGGGACGCCGGTACCCGATAAAAGTCGGCAACGACAACATAAAGGAGACGAGACCATGAAAAGCATCAAGCATCTGAGGCAGCTGCTGCTGGCCACCGCCTGCGCGGCCGGCCTGCTATCGGCGGCCGAGCCGGCGCTGGCGCAGGCCAGCGACCAGTTCATCGCCATCCCCAGCTACCGGGTGGGGCCCTATGGCACCAATGGCCAGTCCTACTATGGCGGTTATGTCGATTACCTGAACTACGTCAATCTCAAGGAAGGCGGCGTCAATGGCGTCAAGCTGTCCTGGGAAGAGTGCGAGACCGAGTACAACAACGCCAAGGGCGTGGAGTGCTATGAACGCATGAAGAACAAGAATGCCGTGACCCATGGCACGGCCATCAACCCTATGGCCACCGGCATCTCCTATGCCCTGATCGACAAGACCGCCGAGGACAAGGTGCCCTTGCTGATGATCGGCTATGGCCGCACCGACGCGGTGGATGGCTCGGTGTTCCCGTATGCCTTCCCGCTGGTGACGACCTACCAGATGCAGGTCTCGGCCATCGTGAAGTACCTGTCCACCAAGAACGGCGGTTCGCTGGCGGGCAAGAAGATCGTCTTCCTCTACCACGATTCGGCC
>JAFAMT010000055.1 GCA_019233085.1 Herbaspirillum sp. | reverse complement strand
GCCACGGCACCGGGTTCGCGGGCATAGACGGTCTGGTAGCGGGTCTCGTCGTAGGCATCGGCTTCGTGGTCGATGTAGGGAGGCAGCGGCAGGCTGCCGTACTGCTCCAGCAACTCGAAGACGTCGGTGGGGAAATGCAGCGTATAGAACTCGCCGAAACGCTCGCCCACGGTGACATCGAAGGCATCGGCCAGGCGGATGCGGGTGCCGGGCGGGGGCGACTTGGAGGCGCGTACCTGGGCATGCACGGTGCGGGCGTCGAGGATGCGTTCGACCAGCGCCTCGATCTTGCCGCCGGTTTCCTTCACGCCGAACAGGCGTGCCTTGATCACGCGGGTATCGTTGAAGACCAGCAGGTCGCCGGGTTGCAGCAATTCAACGATGTCGGAGAAACGGCGGTCGGTCAGTTGCGCACCCTGTACCTGCAACAGGCGCGAGGCGCTGCGCTCGGCCAGCGGAGTCTGGGCAATCAGCTCGGGGGGGAGATCGAAATCGAAGTCGGATAGGCAATACATGGGAATGGCACGCACACTGGCCCGCTCGACGGGAAAAAACTCTCCCGAAATCTCGCCGGCTGCCGATGCGCTTCAAATGGCAAACTCGCTATTTTACGCTTTCGAGGCCGACTGGTCGCCCTCGGACGCAGATCAGGCGGTAACCTGGCGCAAGACGACAACGCATCCTTTTCAAGATGACAACACAAACACCCCCGTCCCTTCCCGACCTCCCCTCCTCAGTTGCCGATCCTGTCGGCCCCGCACCCGCACCATCCGAGCCAGGCGCCATCGGTGCCCTGCGCCTGGCCATCGGGCTGACCCAGGGCCTGATGCTCTACGTGTTGTATCGCCATTGGAGCGATCAGACCGGGCTGGCGCTGCATCCCATGCTGTTCCGCTGCGTCTTGCCGGTGGCGCTGCTCATCCCGCCGATCGCCATTTCCAGTCTGTCCCACATGCAGCCGCGCAAGCTGGGGTTGTGGCTCTTATTGCTGACCGCCCTCATCTTGGCACTGGCGTTCTACGACATCTGGCGCACCGATATCGGAGCATGGCTCAACGGGCCCGCCCTCAGCGCCTGGCAAAGCCGTAGGCGCTCCGGCCTCCTGCCATCGCTGCAATTGGTGCTGCTGCTGTTGTCTGGCTTGTTCATCGCCCAGGCCATGGCCTTGGCCGCGCACCAGGACCGGCGCTGGATCGCCAGCTACCCCAGCTACTTCGCCTGGGCGTGGAAGCTGGCGCTGCAAGCGGCCTTTGCCAGCCTGTTCAACACGGCGCTGTGGATCATCCTGCTGGTCGGTGCCTCGCTGTTCGCGCTGGTCAAACTGAGTTTCCTCTTCACCCTCATCGGCAAACCCTGGTTCTTCATGCCGGTCACCGCCCTGGCCTATGCGGCAGCCTTGCATCTTACCGATGTGAAGCCGGCCATCATTGCCAACCTGCGCAAGCTGCTGCTGACGATGCTGTCCTGGCTGCTGCCACTGGCAGTGCTGCTCGTGGCGGGCTTCCTGGCGGGCCTGTGCGTCACCGGCCTGCAACCGCTTTGGGAAACCCGTTACGCCACCACCGTCTTGCTCGGAACGACCGCCTTGCTGGTGCTGCTGGTCAATATGGTCTATCAGGATGGCCTGTCCGAGCAGGCAGCGCCAGCGCGCCTGATCTCCTGGTCCCTGCGCGTGGCCTGCGCGCTGCCCCTGCCGCTGGTGGTGCTGGCGGCCTATGCGCTTGGCCTGCGCGTGAACCAGCATGGCTGGACTCCTGATCGCGTCGGGGCGGCGCTATGCATCGCCGTGGCCAGCATCTATGCCATCGGCTACCTGGCCGCACTGCGGCGGGCCTCCCATCTGGTCGCCATGGCACCGGTCAACGTCGCGGCCAGCTTCACCATCCTCGCCGCCTCGGTGGCTGTGCTCACGCCCCTGGCGGACCCGGCGCGCCTTGCCGTGACCGATCAACTGGCGCGCCTGCGCTCGGGCCAGATCACGCCAGAGCAGCTGGACGTGAAATTCATGCGTTACCACGGCCAGCGCTACGGTGTGCAAGCCCTGGCCGAGATTGTCCGAACACAGGATCCACAACTGTCGTCCCTGCGCCAGGAGACCCAGCTTGCACTGCAAACCGAGCATGTCTGGCAGATCGCCCAGGCCAAAGAGCCCCAGGGCAAACCTGGCGCCAACGTGCACATGCATCCTGAAGGAAGTCTCTTGCCTGCGGCCATCCTCGAAAAGAACTGGCCCTACTCGGACGCTGATATCCGGGTGCCAGACTGTCTACGCAACATCGCAACCCGTTGCGATGCCTACCTCATCAAGCCGCCCGGCGCGCCGCGCGAACAGGTGCTGATCATTGATGGCAGCAATGCCCCTGCGCTGCTGGCCAAGGATGCCCAGGACCGATGGCAGATCATCGGCAGTTTCCGCATGCCGGCCGACTGCGTAGCGCAGTTGCGCCAAGTACTGGACGGCAAGACGCTGCAATGGAAAGCCTCGCCGCTGTATGACTTGCGACTGGGCGATACTCTCATTCCCATGGTGCCGGCGTCACCTCGGCGCTCAAGCTGCGGACAATAAAAGGGGAGGCCGGACAGTGAAACCGGTGGGCGGCAGGCTTGATACTGTAATTAATCACAGTACAATAGCGCGATTCTGTCGACATGCCGCCCATGCCCTCCACCGCGAAAAAGAACGCCGCCACGACCTCGCCTGCCAGCCCTGCTAAGACCGGCCAGCGCAGCAAGGCCAGCCCCGCCAAGCCAGAAAACAAGCTGGCTAAGCTGGGCCTGCACAACGACATGGACCTGGTGTTGCACCTGCCGCTGCGCTATGAGGATGAAACCACCCTCATGAGCATCGCCGAAGCATCGATGCGCGGTTTGCAGACGGTGCAGGTGGAAGGCGTGGTGACGGCCTGCGACGTGCAGTTCCGGCCGCGCCGGCAACTGATCGTGACGGTGGGCGACGACAGCGGCCAGCTGACCATGCGCTTCATCAATTTCTACGGCAGCCAGACCAAGCAGCTGGCCGAAGGCACCCGGGTGCGGGTGCGCGGGGAATTGCGCCACGGCTTCTTCGGTGCCGAGATGGTCCATCCCTCCTATAAGGTGGTCAACGAGGGCGCGCCGCTGCCGGAGGTGCTCACGCCGGTCTATCCGGCCGGCGAGGGCCTGTCGCAGGCCTACCTGCGCAAGGCCATCGCCAATGCCATGAGCCGGCTGGACTGGAGCGATACGCTGCCGCCGTCGATGCTGCAGACCCTGAACCTGGCCGCCTTCGAACCTTCGGTGCGGCTGCTGCACAATCCGCCGCCGGACGTGGACGAGCATGCCCTGATCGAGAAATCCCACCCGGCCTGGATCCGCATGAAGTTCGATGAACTGCTGGCCCAGCAGCTCTCGCTCAAGCGCGCCCAGGCAGCGCGTCGGGCCAAGTCCTCGCGCGCACTGCCGGTGAGCGGACGCGTCACCGAGGAACTGACCAAGGTCCTGCCCTTCCAGCTGACAGGCGCCCAGCAGCGTGTACTCGAAGAGATCCGCGCCGACCTGCGCCAATCCTTCCCCATGCAGCGCCTGCTGCAGGGTGACGTGGGCAGCGGCAAGACGGTGGTGGCCGCGCTGGCGGCAGCCCAGGCCATCGACAGCGGCTGCCAGGCAGTACTGATGGCGCCCACCGAGATCCTGGCCGAGCAGCATTTCCGCAAGATCGCCGCCTGGATGGAACCGCTCGACGTGGGCGTGGCCTGGCTCTCCGGCAGCCAAAAGAAAAAGGAAAAGACCGAGGCCCTGGCCCATATCGAATCAGGTGCCGCGCGCCTGGTCATCGGCACCCATGCGCTGATCCAGGACACGGTGCAGTTCGAGAACCTGGGCCTGGTGATCGTGGACGAGCAGCACCGCTTCGGTGTGGGCCAGCGGCTGGCCCTGCGCAACAAGAGCTTCAACCCTGAAGATCGCGATGCCGCCGCCGTGCCGCACCAGCTGATGATGTCGGCCACGCCCATCCCGCGCACGCTGGCCATGACCTATTACGCTGACCTGGAGGTGTCGGTCATCGACGAGCTGCCACCGGGCCGCTCGCCCATCGTCACCCGCGTGATCGACCAGAACCGCCGCGATGAAGTCATCGCGCGCGTGCATGCCGCTGCCCTGGAAGGCAAGCAGATCTACTGGGTCTGCCCGCTCATCGAGGAATCCGAGGCCCTGCAACTGCAGACCGCCACCGATACCCATGCGGCGCTCTCGGCGGCCCTGCCCGATCTCAACATCGGGCTGGTACATGGCCGCATGAAGCCGGTGGAAAAGCAGGTCGTCATGGAAGGCTTCAGCCGGGGCGCCATCCACCTGCTGGTGGCCACCACCGTCATCGAAGTGGGCGTGGACGTGCCCAATGCCTCGCTGATGGTCATCGAGCATGCGGAGCGCTTCGGCCTGTCGCAATTGCACCAGCTGCGCGGGCGTGTGGGGCGGGGATCAGCCGCCAGTGTATGCCTGCTGCTCTACCAGGGGCCGCTGGGCGGCACCGCCAAGCAACGCCTGGCGACCATGCGCGAGACCACCGATGGCTTCGAGATCGCCCGGCGCGACCTCGACATCCGCGGCCCGGGCGAATTCCTGGGGGCAAGGCAGTCAGGCGAAGCCATGCTGCGCTTCGCCGACCTGGCCACCGACCAATGGCTGGTCGAGAAGGCCCGCGATACCGCCCAGGCCTTGCTGCAGCATGCGCCCGATATCGTCGACCGCCACCTGGCCCGCTGGCTGGGTGGCAAGGAAGACTTCCTCAAAGTATGAACTTACCGGGTCGGGCCCGTCACGGTGGGAACCCTCCAGCATCCTGCCGATGGACGTCGATGGCAAGGGGCGCAAACCTGAACCGTCAAAATGACAATTGAATTTCGCCAAGAATCGAGAATAACTTCGCTTAATGTCGATTGACGTGACGGCAAGCACGGTCCAATCTAGCCCCCACGACAAATGACTTGCCGGCAAGCAATACAGAGGTGTACCGCCCTCTCGTTCTCCCGGCCAGTCCGCATGATGAACTGTTGCGCAACTTAAAGAAGGCTCATTATCTTGGCTTCCCTCCACGATCAACTCCTGCCCCGCCGGCTGCTCTGCCCGATCTGCCAGCGCGCCCTGTCGGCATGCATCTGCCACTGGACGTCGCCCATCGACCACGCCGTCGACGTACTGATCCTGCAGCACCCGCTGGAAGTCAACAACGCCAAGAACAGTGTGCGCTTGCTGCACCTGAGCCTGCCCTACAGCAAGCTGCTGGTCGGGTCGGTATTCGATGCCGATGAATTGCAGGCACTCATGCATGCTCCTTCGCGGATCCGCAACGTCAGCGAGAGCGAAACCGTGCAGCCGGTATTGCTCTATACCGACGACGCCAGCACGCCGAACACCTCGCACTTTGACGCCCGCACCATGCTGATCGACAAGCAGCAGCCCCTCAAGCGCATACGCCTGGTCGTCATCGATGGCACCTGGCGCAAGAGTCGCAAGATGCTCTTCGAGAATCCGTTGCTGCAGACGCTGCCGCGCATGGTGCTGATCGATACCCCCATCTCGCGCTACACGATTCGCAAGTCGCACAAACCCGAGCAGCTCTCCACGCTCGAAGCGACCGGCTATGCGCTCATGCAGCTGGAACGCAATAGCGAGAAATACCATCCGCTGCTGACGGCCTTCGACAACTTCGTGCTCCAGCAAGGCTACATGCGCATGCATGGGCAACCGGTGCGCCGCGCAGAATAGCTGTCCGGCCTGCCTGGGCAGGCAGGTTCGCGGCAGCGCCCGGGAACCAATTGACGCCACTGTAGACCAACTCCCTTCGGCTGCCAGGTGCAGCCGTTCTTGCCATGGGCGCGCCGCAAAGCGCTTATAATGTCAGACCATTGAAATTGCCGATGACGCCCAAGGGCGCATACCCATCCTGCGAACATCCAACACATGAGTTCCGAATTCCTGCAACTGGCCGAGAAGGTCACACAGCTGGCACAACTGGCGCAAAGCCTGCGCGAAGAAAATGCCGAGCTGCGCCGGAAAGTGAAACTGCTCTCCGAGGACAACGCCACCCTCAACGCCCGCGTGGAGGAGGCCTACCAGCGCGTGGCGGCGGTGCTGTCGCAACTGCCGGTGGCCGAAGAAGAAACGACCGCACCAGCCAACGAGGAGGCGGCATGAGCACCATCCAGATCCAGGCCATGATCATGGGCCAGTCCTACACCCTGGCTTGCC
This sequence comes from Herbaspirillum sp., assembly GCA_019233085.1. Classification (GTDB taxonomy): domain Bacteria; phylum Pseudomonadota; class Gammaproteobacteria; order Burkholderiales; family Burkholderiaceae_D; genus Herbaspirillum. The sequence continues at coordinate 9,673 of JAFAMT010000055.1, read as the reverse complement.
AGGAAGGCGAACAGGCCGCCCTGCATCACGCCGTGGCCTATCTTGACCAACGCATGCGCGCCATCCGCGACGCCGGCCGCATCAAGGGCACCGACCGCATCGCCGTGATGGCCGGCCTGGGCATCGCTGCCGAGTTGCTGAGCATGCAACGCGCAGAAGGTCCCTTCGCCGGTCTCACCATTGCACAGTGGCAGCAACAGATCACGGCCATCACCGAGGTGGTCGACCAGGCGCTGGCACCGCAGGAAAAACTGTTCTGACGTGCAGGCCGGGTATTGAATCGATGCAAAAAAAATGGCTGCCGATGGCAGCCATTTTTCATCACGACAACTTGACTTGGCAGACGACAATCCCGCCGTCCAGCGCAGTTACAAAAATCAGCATAATTTTTTCGCAATACACTTGGATCACGACGGTGAATGCGTTAGACTTCGTACTCCTGCCGTGTTCGCGATTGCCATATATTCCTTGAACCATTTACGAGCATAGGCTGTAGGATCGTTCGATGGGCGTGAGCGTCGCTAGTCCGATGAACCCGAAATTGAACTACTGCAGCCAACTTGAACCGTCAGGTTCAGGATGCCGGCACAGCGGCACAGGCGGGACTTGATTCACGAAAAACGGCTGCATCTGCAGCCGTTTTTTTATGCCTGCGCGCCGTGATGGCGCGACTGTTTTCAAGCCTGTCCTCAGCTCTCGCGCTTGCGCGCATTCTTGCGCTCCTGGCCCACTTCATCGATGGCATCCTGGAACTCGGTGATGTCCTCGAAACTCTTGTAGACCGATGCAAAGCGGATGTAGGCGATCTTGTCCAGGCGCTTCAATTCGCGCATCACCAGCTCGCCAATCTGGCCCGACATCACCTCGCGCTCACCGCTTTGCAAGAGCTTGTCCTGGATGCTCTGGATAGCCACATCGAGCGCCTCGGCCGAGACCGGGCGCTTGCGCAGGGCCAGCATCAGGCTGCCACGCAGCTTGGCCGGATCGAACTCGGTGCGGCTGCCGTTCTTCTTGACGATGACCGGCATGGTCAGCTCGATGCGCTCATAGGTGGTGAAGCGCTTGTCGCAATCCTCGCAACGGCGGCGACGGCGGATGGAACGGCCGTCCTCGGACAGGCGCGTGTCCAGCACCGGGGTATCTTCGTGATTGCAGAATGGGCACTTCATGGTGGCAATGGATTCGGTCAGCTCAACGGCGGGGCAATATCCCGCAGATCGTGGGGTGCAACGGCGCGACATGCCACCCTACAGCAGTGCAGTTGTCGCCGCATATCGCATTACTTCAATACTTCAGTGTTTCAACAATTCACCGGTCCGCACCACCAGCCGGTGGTGCAGATGAACGACGGCGCCCGCAGCAACGGGCGCCGTGTTCTGGTCCTTCAGCAGGCGGGTCCGCCCGCCCACTTGCTTCTTCAGCCGTAGACCGGGAAAGCGTCGGTCAGCTTCTTGACCTCGACCTTCACGCGCTCGATGGTAGCGGCGTCACGCGGGTTGTCCAACACGTCGGCGATCAGGTTGGCGACCTTCTCGGCTTCGGCTTCCTTGAAGCCACGGGTGGTCATGGCCGGGCTGCCCAGGCGGATACCCGAGGTCACGAACGGCTTTTCCGGATCGTTGGGGATGCCGTTCTTGTTGCAGGTCATGTGGGCCGAACCCAGGATGGCTTCGGCTTCCTTGCCGGTCAGGCCCTTGGGACGCAGGTCCACCAGCATCACGTGCGACTCGGTGCCGCCGGAGACGATGCGCAGGCCGCGCTTGATCAGGGTCTTGGCCAGCACGTCGGCGTTCTTGACCACCTGTTGCTGGTAGGCCTTGAATTCCGGCGATGCGGCTTCCTTGAAGGCCACCGCCTTGGCCGCGATGACGTGCATCAGCGGACCGCCCTGGATGCCCGGGAAGATGGCCGAGTTGATGGCCTTCTCATGCTCGGCCTTCATCAGGATCACGCCACCGCGCGGACCGCGCAGCGACTTGTGGGTGGTCGAGGTGACGAAGTCGGCGAAGGGCACCGGGTTGGGATACACACCGGCGGCGATCAGGCCGGCGTAGTGGGCCATGTCGACCATGAAGTAGGCGCCGACTTCCTTGGCGATCTTGGCGAAGCGTTCGAAGTCGATGCGCAGCGAGTAGGCCGAGGCGCCAGCGATGATCAGCTTGGGCTTCTTCTCGCGGGCCAGGGCTTCCATGGCCTCGTAGTCAATCTCTTCCTTCTCGTTCAGGCCATAGGAGACCACGTTGAACCACTTGCCCGACATGTTCAGTGCCATGCCGTGGGTCAGGTGGCCGCCTTCAGCCAGCGACATGCCCATGATGGTGTCGCCCGGCTTCAACATGGCGAAGAACACGCCCTGGTTGGCCTGGGAGCCGGAGTTGGGTTGCACGTTGGCGGCTTCGGCGCCGAACAGGGCCTTCAGGCGGTCGATGGCCAGCTGCTCGGCCACGTCCACGTATTCACAGCCACCGTAGTAGCGCTTGCCCGGATAGCCTTCGGCGTACTTGTTGGTCAGCTGCGAACCTTGCGCTTCCATGACGGCCGGCGAGGTGTAGTTCTCGGAGGCGATCAGCTCGATGTGATCTTGCTGGCGGGCGTTTTCCTTCTGGATGGCAGACCACAGGTCGGGATCGACTTTTGCGAGAGTCTGGTTCTTGTCAAACATGGTGTTTCTCCAAATTGATGAGGTGCGGCCGAAGATCGGGCCACGGCATGCCGAGGCAATACCGGATGCGCGACTTCCAAAATCGAATGAGGGCCAGAAAAAACGGGGGGATTGCGGGCAGCCTCAGTCGTACTGTCCATTCGGCTGCCCAGGCGCACGGCTGTTGAAATCTCACGCTTCCCGATGGATCCCCATCTTGGTCGGTTTTACCCGACGTTTCGCCAGTCACGTGAGACGAAATGGTCAGCGCATTGTAGTGAAACGAGCCGATTTGGGCAAGAACCATGACCTGGATGCAACACCCCCTGCCCCCTGCCGTGATCCGGCGAAAGCGAGCCTGTCCTCGTAAAAACCGGCTTTGGGCTACAATTTCGTTTTCTTTTGCGGGCTTGCCGACCACGGAGCTACCCGCCCCGCCCGAGAGCACCCGCGCTTACGCCACACAACAGGAGAATCAAGAGATGGTCGTGTTGATTACAGGAGCAACCGCAGGCTTCGGCGCCGCCATGGCGCGCAAATTTGCCGGCAACGGTCACAAGGTGATCGCTGCCGGTCGCCGCAAGGAGCGCCTGGATGACCTGGTCAAGGAACTGGGTGCCGACAAGGTGCTGCCACTGGTACTGGACGTGACCAGCAAGGCCTCCATCGAAGCCGGCCTGGCCAGCCTCTCCGGCCAATGGCAGGAAGTGGATGTACTGGTCAACAATGCCGGCCTGGCCCTGGGCCTGGGCCCGGCGCATGAAGTCGCGCTGTCGGACTGGGAAACCATGATCGACACCAACGTCAAGGGCCTGGTCACCATCACCCACGCCCTGCTGCCCGCGATGGTCAAGCGCGGCCGCGGCACCATCATCAACCTGGGTTCGGTGGCCGGCGCCTATCCCTACCCGGGCGGCAATGTCTACGGCGCCACCAAGGCCTTCGTCGACCAGTTCACCCTGAACCTGCGTGCCGACCTGGTCGGCACCGGCGTGCGCGCCACCAACCTGGCGCCTGGCCTGTGCGGCGGCACCGAATTCTCCAACGTGCGCTTCAAGGGCGACGATGGCGCCGCTGCCAAGGTCTACGAAGGCACCACCCCGCTGACGGCCGAGGATATTGCCGAGGCCGCCTTCTGGGTTGCCACCATGCCGGCCCACGTCAACATCAACTACATGGAGTTGATGCCGACCTGTCAGGGCTTCAGCCCATTCAACATCAAGCGCCAACAATAAGCAGGGGATGAGGTAAAATGGCGTTTTTGCTGCTCTGCATAAGTGCAGCAGGAACGCCGCTTCCAGCCATTCCTGGGGCATCGATACCGTTACCGGCGCCCGGCTGTTTCCTTTGATGCAACAATGATTTCCTTGCCGCTGCCACAGCAGATTTCCCAATAACAAGAAGCATATGAGTGCCGCCAGTAGTCCATTCGACTGGAAGATCCGTGTCTATTACGAAGATACCGACACCGGGGGCGTAGTCTTCTACGCCAATTACCTGAAGTTCTTCGAGCGCGCCCGCACTGAATGGCTGCGCTCCTTCGGCTTCCAGCAGCAGCACCTCGCCGCCACCAGCGGTGCCATCTTCGTGGTCAAGAACACCAGCGTCGAATACCTCTCTCCGGCACGCCTGGACGATGAACTCCGCCTGACCGTCGTGGTCGAAAAACTTCGAAATGCTTCCATGGAATTCATCCAGGAAGCCTGGCGCCTGCCGTCTGGGGATGGCAGCGGCGCCTGCGACGGGGAACCCAGGCTGCTGGCGCGGGGCAGCATCACCGTGGTGTGCGTGGATCAGGACAGCTTCCGGCCGCGCCCGATCCCGCCGGAATTACTCAGCAGCATCAAGAATGCATCATGATGTCAACGAAAATGGCGTCCGGCCCCTTAAAGGTGCTGGAACTGTGCGCGACTGCAAGATTTTTCTGACGTTTTGACAACGATCGACGATATCGGAAACCGAAACCTTCATCTTAAAATCATCCACTCTGATGCGCCGCACCAAGGCGCCGAGTGCATCGACGACACCCGACCCTAACCGACCCACCTTCCATTTTCCGCCCTCAAGCCGCCCCACTTCCCCATGAATGTCACACAAGACCTGTCCTTCATTTCACTGATCGCAAATGCGTCCGTCCTGGTGCAACTGGTGATGCTGCTGCTGTTGACCGCATCGATCACCAGCTGGACCTATATCTTCCGCAAGATGTTCACCATCCGCTCGGCACGCGTGCAGACCGAGGAATTCGAACGCGTCTTCTGGTCCGGCGGCAACCTGTCCGCCCTGTACCAGGATGCCTTGTCCAACCGCCGCAAGGCCGGCGGCAGCGGCGGCGCGCTGGAGCGCATCTTCCAGGCCGGCATGGGTGAATTCACCAAGGCCAAGGCCTCGGTGGCCGCCCGTGGCGGTGCCGTCGACCCCAGCGCCCTGCTCGACGGCGCCCGTCGCGCCATGCGTGCGGCCTACCAGCGCGAGATGGATGCGCTGGAGTCGCACCTGGCCTTCCTGGCCTCGGTCGGCTCGGTCTCGCCCTACGTCGGCCTGTTCGGTACCGTGTGGGGCATCATGAACGCCTTCCGTGGCCTGGCCAACGTGCAGCAGGCCACCCTGGCGGCGGTCGCCCCCGGCATTGCCGAGGCGCTCATCGCCACCGCCATCGGCCTGTTCGCCGCCATCCCGGCCGTGGTCGCCTTCAACCGCTACTCGCACGATATCGACCGCCTGGCGATCCGCTTCGAAAGCTTCATCGAAGAGTTCTCCAACATCTTGCAACGTCAGGCACGCTAATGGCTGGTTCATCGATGCGCGGGGGACGTACCCGCAAGTTCAAGTCCGAGATCAACGTCGTGCCCTATATCGACGTTATGCTGGTGCTGCTGATCATCTTCATGGTGGCCACGCCCATCACCAACCCCAGCGTGATCAACCTGCCCACGGCGGGCAAGTCCACGCAGCCGCCTTCGGACTATATCGAGATCGCCTTGAAGCCCAATGCCCAGGCCACGATCCGTATCAACGGCCCCAAGAGCGGCGGCAAGAAGGCCGAAACCGTGACCGGCAAGACCGACCTCTCCGAGCGCCTGCGCCAGTTGCATGACGACAATCCGGACCTGGCCGTGATGATCTCGGCCGACAAGGACATCAAGTATGACGAGGTCGTGCAGGTGATCTCGGAAGCCAAGAAGCAGGGCATTGCGCGGGTCGGCCTGGCCACCAAGTGAGCGCAAGCCCAAGTGATATGAGCGATAACGCACCCTACAACATCCCCAAGGCACCCGGCCGCTGGCGCGCCATCACGCTGGCAATGGTGATGCACGTGGCCCTGTTCCTGTTCTTCTGGATCGGCATCCGCTGGCAGAGCGAGACGCCGCTGACGGTCGAGGCCGAGATCTGGGATCCGCAATACAAGGAAGCCGCGCCCCTGCCCACGCCGCCCCAACCCGAACCGGAACCGGTGGTGCAGCAACCCCAGCCGCAGCCACAACCCCTGCCCGAACCCAAGCCCGTGGCCCCCAAGGTGATCGACGAACCCAAGCTCGACAAGCCTGATATCGCCCTGCAAAAAGAGAAGGAAAAGAAGCGCAAGGAAGAGCAGGAAAAGCAGGAGAAGGCCGACAAGCTCAAGGCCGAAAAGGAAAAGGCCGAGCGCGAGAAGAAGGAACAGGCTGAAAAGGACAAGGCCGACCGCGAGAAGAAGGAAAAGCTCGAGGCCGACAAGCAGAAGAAGCTGAAGGAAGAGAAACAGAAGGAAGAAGAGGCCAAGAAGAAGGCCGACGCCGAGAAGCAGGCTGCCGACAAGAAGAAGCAGCAGCAGGCTGCGGCCGACGCCAAGGCCGCCGAGCAGCGTCGCCAGGAAGACCTCAAGCGCATGATGGGCCAGGCCAGCAGCACCACCAGCACCACCGGTGGTACCGGCACGGCGGCCAAGTCGCAGGGCCCGAAGGGCACGCCTGACTACGCCAACAAGCTGCGCGCCAAGATCCGCAGCAACACGGTCTTCGACAACAGCGACGTCAGTGGAAACCCTGCCGGGGAGTACACTGTCGAATTGTTCCCGGACGGGACCGTGCGCACGGTGCGTGTGAACAAGCCTTCCGGCGTGCCTGGCTTCGACGAGGCCGTACGCACGGCCATCATGAAGTCGCAGCCCTTCCCGGCCGACAAGGACGGCAAGGTACCGTCCAGCTTCACTTTCACCCATTATCCGAAAGATCAGTAAACGATGATTAAAGCCCGTTACCTGACCAGCGTGGCCGCCACCGCCCTTGCCGTGGCCGGCCTGTCGTTCGCACCGGCCTCGCAGGCGCAGATCCGCTTCGAGATCACCGGTGTGGGCGCCTCGCAGATTCCCATCGCCATCACCGCCTTCCCCGGTGAAGAGGCCGCGCCACAGCAGATCACCTCGGTGGTCAAGGCCGACCTGGCCCGCAGCGGCGTCTTCAAGCTCATCGACAATGGCGACGCCCTGTCGGACTCCTCGGCCGTCGACTACGCCAGCTGGCAGAAGCGCGGCGCCAATGCGCTGGCTGTGGGCAGCGTGGCACGCCTGGCCGACGGCCGCTTCGACGTGCGCTACCGTCTCTATGACACGGTCGGCGCGACCCAGCTCTCGGCCCTGTCCATCGGCGCCCAGCCGCAACTGCTGCGCCTGACCGCGCACAAGATCGCCGACGACATCTACCAGAAGCTGACCGGCATTCCCGGCATCTTCTCCACCCGCATCTCCTACGTGACCAAGTCCGGCAGCGAATACCGCCTGGAAGTGGCGGACGCCGATGGCGAAGGCACCCAGGTGGCGCTGCGCTCGAACGAGCCCATCATCTCGCCGTCGTGGTCGCCCGATGGCACCAAGGTCGCCTACGTCTCCTTCGAGATGAAGAAGCCGGTGGTCTACATCCAGAACCTGGTGACGCGCCAGCGCTCCATCGTGGCCAACTTCAAGGGCAGCAACTCGGCCCCGGCCTGGTCGCCGGACGGCTCGCGCCTGGCCGTGGCCCTGACCCGTGACGGCCTCACCCAGGTCTACGTGATCAATGCCGACGGTTCCGGCCTGCGTCGCCTGACCAACAGCGCCGGCATCGACACCGAACCGCAATTCTCGCCCGACGGCGGCAGCGTCTATTTCACCAGTGACCGCAGCGGCGGTCCGCAGGTCTACAAGGTCGGCCTGGATGGTGGCTCGCCCCAGCGCGTGACCTTCGCCGGCAGCTACAACATCAGCCCGCGCATCTCGCCGGATGGCAAGACACTGGCCTTCATCTCGCGTCGCGATGGCCAGTTCCAGCTGTATGCGCTGGACCTGACCAATGGCCAGGAGATCCGCCTGTCCGACGGCAACCGCGACCAATCGCCCAGCTTTGCGCCCAACGGCAAATACATCATGTACGCGACGGAATCTGGTCGTCGCGGATCCCTGGCCGTCGTCTCCGTGGACGGCCGAATCAAACAGCGTCTGACGACGCAGGCCGGTGATATCAGGGAACCGACCTGGGGTCCGTTCATGAAATAAAGAAATCCAATATTCACATTCATCACGACAGGAGAAATCCAAAATGCGCACTATCAGTACCTTCGCCCTCATCGTTTCCAGCGCTGTTCTGCTGGCCGCCTGCTCGTCCACCAAGCTGGACGACAAGGCTAACGCTCCCGTGCAGAACGGCGCCAGCAACGGTGCCGACACCCGCACCGTGGGCACCGTCAACGCCGGTTCGGTTGATCCGCTGAACGACCCGCAAGGCGTCCTGGCCAAGCGTAGCGTGTACTTCGACTACGACAGCTACACCGTCAAGGCCGAATACCGTTCCGTGATCGAAAACCACGCCAAGTACCTGGTGGCACACAAGGATCGCAAGGTCATCATCCAAGGCAACACCGACGATCGCGGTGGCGCCGAGTACAACCTGGCCCTGGGTCAGAAGCGTGCTGAAGCCGTCCGCAAGGCCCTGGTCCTGCTGGGCGTGTCCGACGCACAGGTGGAAGCGGTTTCCTTCGGCAAGGAAAAGCCCAAGGCACTGGGCCAGGATGAAGCGTCCTACGCCGAGAACCGTCGCGCTGACATCGCTTACCAATAATTGTCATGCATACCGCTTTCAAACTGAAATCGGTAACCGTGGCGGCCCTGCTGGCCGCCACGGCTTTCTTACCGCTTACCGCCCGTGCCGGCCTGTTTGACGATGACGAGGCGCGCAAGGCCATCCTGGACATCCGCTCCAAGATCGAAGCCCTGCAGCGCGATGTCGCCAACAAGGCCGACAAGAACAGTGTCTTGACGCTGTCGGACCGCAACGACAACCTGCAGTCGCAGATTGCCGCCCTGCGTGGACAGATCGAAGTCTTGACCAATGACATTGCCAATGCCCAGCAACGGCAAAAGGATTTCTACGTCGACCTCGACGCCCGCCTGCGCAAGCTCGAACCGCAGCAGGTGAACGTGGATGGCCAGACGGTGGCTGTGGGCATCCCCGAACAGCAAGCCTATGATGCGGCGCTGTCGCAGTTCAAGGGTGGTGACTACAAGGGGGCCGCCAACGCCTTCGCCGACTTCATCAAGCGCTATCCGCAATCCGGTTATGCCGCCTCGGCGCAATACTGGCAAGGCAACTCCCTGTATGCGCAACGCGACTACAAGGGAGCCATCGCGGCCCAGCAGAATGTGGTGAAGAACTAGCCGGACAACCCCAAGGCCGCCGACGCCCTGCTCAACATCGCCAGCTCGCAAGCCGAGTTGAAGGACAAGGCAGCGGCCAAGAAGACCCTGGAACAGTTGATTGCCAAGTATCCGGGTACCCCGGCGGCACAAACTGGCAAGGATCGCCTGTCGTCGCTGAAGTAAGGACTGCGGGCATGCGGGTTAGCACGCGGGGTGGCATGCCTGGTCGCGACATCTGAGGCCAACGTGTTGACAGCCTCGATAGAGTTTGCCTATAATAGCTGTCTTTCGGGTCGTTAGCTCAGTTGGTAGAGCAGCGGACTTTTAATCCGTTGGTCGCAGGTTCGAGTCCCGCACGGCCTACCACGAATTTGCAGCAAGAA
>JAFAMT010000444.1 GCA_019233085.1 Herbaspirillum sp. | reverse complement strand
TTGCCCAGGATGCCGGCCACCGGAATGCCCGACATGAACACCGCGATCACCTTGGCGCGACGATGCGAGGGGAACCAGTAGGTCAGGTACAGGATGATGCCCGGATAGAAGCCGGCCTCGGCCAGCCCCAGCAGGAAGCGCAGGATGTAGAACTGGGTGGCGTTCTGCACGAACATGAACACCGCCGAGAGAATGCCCCAGGTGATCATGATGCGGGCGATCCAGATGCGCGCGCCCACCTTGTGCATCAGGATGTTGCTGGGCACTTCGAAGAGGAAGTAACCGATGAAGAACAGGCCGGCACCCAGGCCGAACACAGTCTCCGAGAAGCCCAGGTCTTGCGACATCTGCAGCTTGGCAAAGCCGACGTTGACGCGATCGAGGTAGGCGATCACGTAGCACAGCATCAGGAACGGCATGATGCGCCAGAAGACTTTCTTGTACAGGCCGTCCTTGGCCTGCTCTTTGGCGTCGGGGACGACGCCGGTGGTGCTCGCGGTGGTCATGATGTTACATCTCCCTAAGAGTGTCGCAGCCGCTGCGATAGCGGTCACGGGTTGCTTGGCGCCCGTCGGTGGACGGGCAATTTGTGGATTCAACCGGACTGGCAGAGGGCTTTGGCGACCCGTCTGCCGTCGACATTGATTGACCGGTCTTGCGCCGGCTTGCGGTTCCCCCGCGCTCCTGCTTCTGCAGGGGCGCAAGAGGGGCATGGCGGTCAGTCTGCGACCGTCATGCCTGCGTTGTTGCCAGTGGGTGGGGGCGAGGCCCCGGCCTTACCAGCGCGCCTTGAAGGTGTCGCGCAGTTCTTGCAGCGCCGGCTCTTCCAGACCAGTGGCGCGGCCGCCGGCCAGGTGCCACAGCTTGGCGGTTTCTTCCAGCTCTTCCAGGGCAAAGGCGGCCTTGGAGACCGAGCTTTCCCATACCACCGGACCCAGGCGTTCCAGCAAGACGCCGCGCACCTGGGTGGCGATCTTCGCTACCTGCTCGGCCACTTCCGGTGCGCCCGGGCGGGCGTAGCGGATCAGGGGGATATGGCCGACCTTCATCACGTAGTACGGCGTGATCGGCGGCAGCACGTCCTGTTCCTGCCACACACCGTTGATGGTCAGGCTGACCAGGTGGGTGGAGTGGGTGTGCACGACGGCGTGCATCTCGGGATTGTTGTCGTAGACGGCGCGGTGCAGTACCAGGGTCTTGGAGGGCTTGTCACCCGAGACCCATTCGCCGGCCGCATTGACCTTGGAGATGGCCGCCGGATCGAGGAAGCCCAGGCAGGCGTCGGTGGGCGTGATCAGCCAGCCGTCATCCAGACGCGCACTGATGTTGCCGGCCGAGCCGACGGTGTAGCCGCGCTGGTAGAGCGAGGCGCCGATGCGGCAGATCTCTTCGCGCAGACGGCTTTCGTTGGTGGGCTGGCTCATGCGGTCTTCCCGTCCAGGTAACGCAGCGCCTTCTCGAAGAAGTCGACACTGCCGAAGTTGCCCGACTTCAGCGCCAGGGCAACCGGTTGCTCGTCCAGGGTGGCGGTGGCCGGTACGCCCGGGTCGATCTGCGGGCCGATGCGCAGTGCGCGCACGTCCAGCGCCTGCACCACTGCACCAGAGGTCTCGCCGCCGGCGACCACGAACTGACGTACGCCACGTTGCTTGAGCGCAGCGGCGATCGATGCCAGCGCCTGCTCGACCAGGTGGCCGGCCTTGGCCACGCCCAGTTCCTTTTGCACGGCCTTGACCTCGTCGGGGGTGGCGGTGGCGTAGATCAGTACCGGCTCGTTCTTGATGCGTTCATCGGCAAAGGCCAGTGCCTGGGCCACCACGTCTTCGCCACGGGCCAGGGCCAGCGGGTCGATGCGGAAAGCGGGGCGCTTGGCTTTCCACTCGGCCACCTGTGCATTGGTGGCCTTGGAGGCGGAACCGGCCAGCACCACGGAGAGGCCATCGATCTTGGGCAATTGCGCGGCTTCGCCGGCGGCATGCAGCAGGCCGGCGCGGCGGAAGTTCTCGGGCAGGCCCAGGGCCACGCCGGAACCGCCGGTGACGAGCTTGAGTTCAGCGCAGGCTTCGCCCAGGGTGAAGAGGTCCTTGTCGGAGACGGCATCGGCAATGGCCATCTTGACGCCCTCGGCACGCAGGGCGGTAAAGCGTTCCTGGGTCGCCGCTGCACCACGGGCCACGGTGTCGTAGCGCACCAGGCCGACCTTGGACCCGGTCTGGCGCTGCAGCACGCGCACCAGGTTGGCGTCGGTCATGGGGGTCAGCGGATGGTTTTCCATGCCCGATTCGTTCAACAGGGCATCGGCCACGAACAGGTAGCCACGATAGATGGTGCGACCGTTTTCCGGGAAGGCCGGGCAGGCGATGGTGAAGTCCTCCCCCAGTTCCTTCAACAGCGCATCGGTGACGGGACCGATGTTGCCCTCGTCGGTGGAATCGAAGGTCGAGCAGTACTTGAAGAAGAACTGCGTGCAACCCTGCTGTTGCAGCCAGCGCAGCGCGGCCAGCGATTGCGCAATGGCCTCGGCCGCCGGGATGGTGCGCGACTTCAGCGCGATCACCAGGGCGTCAGCAGCCACGGCCGGCATCTCGGCGGGCACGCCGATGGTCTGCACGGTGCGCATGCCACCACGGACCAGCATGTTGGCCAGGTCGGTAGCACCGGTGAAGTCATCGGCGATGCAGCCGAGCAAGGGACGGGATTGGGACATGTCGGACTCCTCTTGGATACGGTCTACGGTCGCTACGGATTACTTGGCCTTGGCCGGCGGCAGGTCGATGCCGGGGAAGATCTTGATGACGGCCGAATCATCCTCGCCACCATGACCGGCGGTGGAGGCCATCATGAACATCTGGTGGGCAGCGGCCGACAGCGGCAGCGGGAACTTGCTGCGGCGGGCGGTATCGAGCACCAGGCCCAGGTCCTTGACGAAGATGTCTACGGCCGACAGCGGCGTGTAGTCGCCGTTCAGGATGTGCGGCACGCGGTTCTCGAACATCCAGGAGTTGCCGGCGCTGTGGGTGATGACCTCGTAGAGCGCATCGGGATTGACGCCTTCGCGCAGGCCCAGCGCCATGGCTTCGGCCGAGGCCGCGATGTGCACGCCGGCCAGCAGCTGGTTGATGATCTTGACCTTGGAGCCGATGCCGTGGCTGTCACCCAGGCGATAGACCTTGCCGGCCATGCCGGCCAGCACGTCTTCAATCTTGGCATAGACCTCGGCGGGGCCGGAGGTCATCATGGTCATCTCGCCCGAGGCAGCGCGCGCGGCGCCACCGGAGACCGGAGCATCCAGCAGCAGCAGGCCCTTCTCGGCCAGGCGCTGGCCCAGTGCGATGGCGAAGTCCGGCGCCACGGTAGCGCTGGAGATGACCACGCTGCCCGGCTTCATCTGCGCGACCGCGCCGTTTTCACCGAAGAGCACGGTCTCGGTCTGGGCAGCATTGACCACCAGGGTGATCACCACATCGACCTTGCCGGCCAGCTCGGCCGGGTTGGCACAGGCCACGCCACCGGCGGCGGCGAACTTGTCGAGCACCTCCTGGCGGACATCGCAGGCATGCACGTTGAAGCCGGCACGCAACAGCGAGCTGGCCACGCCATAACCCATGGCACCCAAACCGATCACACCTACATTCCTGGACATAATTGCCTCCGCGTTGATGGCGCCGCTGCCGGTGAAGGATGGCAGGACATTGCGCCGGGTTGATGATGCAACGCCGGCACGGGCCGGCGTTCGAATTTCAAAATCAGGTAAATCTTTTAAATCATTTAAGTCATTGACTGCTTTTCAGGCACAGGGGCCATCCTTCCTCAGGACTGCCCCTGGCTCAGGCGCCGCGCCGCATTGAACATGTGCGTCTGCGCAGCATTGCGCGCGGCCATTTCATCGCCGGCACGGATGGCCGCGACGATGGCTTCATGCTCTTCACGCACCTGGCGCGAGAAATCCTCGTACCGCGCTTCATTGCCACGCGTCACCGCCGTGGCCGCTTCCAGATACTGGGACAGGAACTCCAGCGTCTTGATGAAGTAAGGGTTGCGCGTGGCCTGCGCCAGGGCGCGATGGAAGGCCACATCAGCGGCCACGCCATCACCACCGTCGGCCACGTCCACACCGATCTGCGCCAGCGCCGCCTCGATGGCCTTGAGGTCATCGTCGCTGCGGCGCTTGGCCGCCTGCGCCGCCACCTCGGCCTCGATGGCGCGACGCAGCTCGACAATCTGCAAGACCGCCTCGGGCGAACTGACCTCTGCATAATCGATACGCAAGGGCTTGATACCCGCCTGCTCGGTAACGAACACGCCGCTGCCCTGGCGCGGCTCGACCACGCCCTCATGCTTCAGGCGCGCAATGGCCTCGCGTACCACCGTGCGACTGACACCGAACTGCTGCGCCAGCACCACCTCCGTGGGGAGCTTGCTGCCCCGGGGGAAGGCGCCACCGTCGATGTTTTCCAGTAATTGCCTGGCCACAGTGTCACTCAGGGCCTGTGCGGGGATTTTCTGAAACATGCTGTCTCGTGGTCGTTTTAGTCAGGTTATCCGGTCATCATACAAATTTATTCCAGGGCCGGCAATCCGATTTTTTCTCTTTGCGCGGAGTAACAGCCTTGTTTGACTGAAAATAGAAGATATTAGAGATACTTGCCGTGATATATGCGCGATTTCGCTCCAGACATTAATATTATGAATAACAGCTCCCCCTTCCGCGCAAGCCCCTAAGCCACGCGCGCGGCTCTACAATCGGGGCTGTTGCCTGTTCGCCATTGCCACTCCCCTGCACCGGAACCGCCGCATGCCCTACGACCTCTCAGACAAGCTTGTCATCGGAATTTCCTCCCGCGCCCTGTTCGACCTGGAGACGGAAAACGCCATCTATACCGAGCAAGGCGTGGACGCCTATGCCCACTACCAGCGCGCCCACGAGAACGACGCGCTGCAACCCGGCACGGCCTTCCCGCTGGTCAAGGCGCTGTTGCAGTTGAATGAACTCATCCCCGGGCGGCGCCTGGTGGAGGTGGTGGTGATCTCGCGCAACACGCCCGACACGGGCCTGCGCGCCTTCAACGCGATCGCCGCCCACAAGCTCGACATCAGCCGCGCCGCCTTCACCGGCGGGGCCGCCACCGCGCCCTACCTGCAGCCCTTCAAGATCGACCTGTTCCTCTCGCGCGATACCGGTGACGTGCAGGAAGCCATCGATGCCGGCGTGGCCGCCGCCCAGCTCTATGAGGCGCCACTGGACTACAGCGCACCGGACAACCAGATCCGCATCGCCTTCGATGGCGACGCCGTGCTGTTTTCGCCGGAGTCCGAGCGCATCTTTGCTGAAAAGGGATTGGAAGCCTTCGCCCGCCACGAGCAGCGCAATCGCAAGAAGGCCATGAAGGAGGGACCGTTTGCCAAGCTGCTGCTGGCGCTGTCGGCAATCCAGAAACAGTTTCCGCCCAAGGAATGTCCGGTCCGCATCGCCATCGTCACGGCCCGCAACAGCCCGGCGCACCAGCGCGTGATCCATACGCTGCGGACCTGGAACGTCAATGTCGACGAGGCCTTTTTCCTCGGTGGCTTGAACAAGGCCGAGATACTGCAGGCCTTTGGCGCGCACATGTTCTTCGATGACCAGGAGGGGCATGTGCAGAAGGCGGCGGTGGTGGTGCCGTCGGGACGGGTGCCATACAAGGGCGGCAGCCTGGAAGCAATGCGGGTGGGACGGGTGCGGGCCGGCAAAGGCTGATGAGTTGGGTGATCGGGTGATCGGGTGATCGGGCGATACCGCGATGCTGTCATCACGCGGGTTCCCTAGGCAATGGGGGAGTCGGCCTCCCTGCGGTTCAGGAGCGCCTCGATCTGCCCTGCCCGTAATTGAGAGATCGTGCCGCGCTCCAGCGCCAACGGAATGTTGCGCAACGCCAGTTCGCGATACAGCTGCGCAGCGGCTGATTCCAGTTGCTCCAGTGACGCCAGGTGCCGTTGGATGGTTCCTACATCTCCGCGCGCTATGCAACCGCCCATTCCGTTGGCCAGGCCTGCATCCTGCACCGCGGCCACGGTACCCCGCAGAAGCGGGAGCAGAGCGTCCATGGCCTGGCGCTCCGACGCACCGAAGTGTGCCCACAGGGTTGCCCCTTCTTTCAACAGCGCAATGAGGAATGGTCCGACGTAGTAGGCCGATGCGTGATAGAGCGGACGAACCCCGGCAGGCAGGGACAAGGGCACACAGCCGATGCTCCTGGCCAAGGCTTGCAGTGCTTCATGCAAGGCTGCGTCAGCCTCGATGCCGACGGTGCATCCTGGCAGTCCCGCTAGCGCGACGGCCGGGTTGGCGAACATCTGCATGGGATGGAATCCTCCGACGAAGGCACCGGCGTCTTTAGCCGCCGCCAGCGCCGACACTTCCGTGGCACCTGAGCAGTGGACGACAGCGGTACCGGCAGTCCACGATACGGCTGCGCAGACCTTGCTGATCGCGTCGTCGCTCACGGTCAGGAAGACAATGGAAGATCTATCCGCGACTTCCTGAGGCGATCACACTATGTCGGCCGCCGAACAGCACGCTTGGAATTGGGTGAGATTGGCCTGGCCTCGGCTCCACACCGCCACGACCTGGTGCCCCGCGGCCGAGAATGCGCCCGCAAGCGTCTGGGCGACGCGCCCCGCCCCCACAAAACCGATTCGAGAAAGGAGATTGGCTGTGCCCATGATTGGTCCCTGATATGCCTTGCCCTCGCCCGCAGGCATGGCCGCTCCGCGGCTGCTGCCCGCAGCAGCTGCGATATGGTTGCGTTACACAACCATATACCAAGGAAATCCGGATAGCAATGACTAATCAACAAAGGGCGGGCGAGGCGCCCTTGGCATCACGAGAAGCTCAGCTCCAGGCCCAGCATCCTGCAAACGATGAAGGTGACGCCGCCCAGCAGCAACAGCGCGAGCAAGAAGCCTCCGGCCACCATGCCGGCGACGCGCAGCAGTGCACGCCGCTCCATCACGCGCCCCTTCTGCCCTTGGTCATAATGCCACTTGATGGCGAAGAACATGCCTGTGCCGATCACGATCATCTTGAGCGTGAAGAAGACGATGGGAAACCAGTCCGTCATGATGAGTACTCCATAGCTGGGAGAAGCAAAAAAGCCGATAACGCCCAAATTGCCCCGGCGTTATCGGATACCACCACAGTCAAACCCTTTGTCCGTCCTGGCGCCAGGCAGGTAGCGCCGGCACTATCAGTCTGAGACCAGCATCGCTGTGTCGTCGTATCGTTGTCCCCCCCTACCACCTTCCCCCGAATTCTAACCAGTCAATGTATGGTACGTCCAGAAGACAAAATCCATACAAACCGTCGGGCATCACCCTCCCACCGTCCCAACTACCCCGACCACCCTGCCCGGCTTTCCCGCCAGCCAGCCCAGCACGCCCATGAGCACCGCGCCCAGCGCACACAGCACCAGCACGGCGGTCCAGCTGCCGCTGGCATCGTGCAGCCGTCCCATCACGATGGGTCCGGCTGCCGCCAGCAGATACCCCACGCTTTGCGCCATTGCCGACAGCGATGCGGCCTGCTGGGGCGTGCTCACGCGGGTGCCGACAAAGGCCAGCCCAAGGATCAGCACCGCGCCCGTGCCGAAGCCGAACAATGGCACCCAGGCGATGGCCGCCTGCGGCCACGCCAGCAGGCCGACCAGGCTCAGCACCGTACAGGCCGACATGCTGGCCGCCATCGGTCGATGATCGCGGATGCGGCCTGCCAGCGGTACCAGCAGCAGTCCCGGCAGGGCCGAGGCCAGTTGCATCAGGCCATGCAGGTTACCGGCTTCGGCCACGCTGTAGCCCTTGGCGGCCAGGATGGCGGGCAGCCAGGCGGTCACTACGTAATACACCAGCGAATTACTGCCCAGGAACAGCGTCACCTGCCAGGCCAGCGGCGAGCGCCACAAGGTGCCCGCCGCAGCCGCTGCGGCATTGGGCAGGGTATGACGCGCCAGTTGCGGCAGCCAGGCCAGCAGCGCCATCAGCGGCAGCACGATGAAGGCTGCCAGCGCCCACGACCAGCCCAGCGCACCCGCCAGCGGCACCCCGCAGACCGAGCCCAGCGCCGAGGCAGCGCCCATGGTGAGGGCGTAGATCGCGGTCAGTCGTGTCAGGTCTTGAGGGAAATCACGTTTCAACAGGCTGGGCAGCAGTACATTGCCTCCAGCGATGCCGCAACCGATCACGCAGGTCCCCACCAGCAGTGCCGCCACCGAACCGGTGGAACGCAGCACGATGCCAGCGGCGATGAGCAACAGGGCCAGCAGCAGGGCACGCTCCAGTCCGGCATGGCGAGCCAGGCGGGCCGCCAGCGGCGAGACCAGGGCGAAACAGGCCAGCGGCAGGGTCAGCATCAGGCCGGCGGCGCTGCTGCTGAGGGCGAAGTGCTGTTGCAGCAGGCCCAGCACGGGGCCCACGGCGGTAATGGGCGCGCGCAGGTTGGCGGCGATCAGCAGGATGCCGGCGATCAGCCAGCCGGCATGGCGCACGGATCGGAAAGCGATGGCGTCGGAGGAACTCATGGGAAATGGCCCGCAATGGAGAAACGCCC
This sequence comes from Herbaspirillum sp., assembly GCA_019233085.1. Lineage (GTDB taxonomy): Bacteria > Pseudomonadota > Gammaproteobacteria > Burkholderiales > Burkholderiaceae_D > Herbaspirillum. The sequence goes on along the minus strand of JAFAMT010000444.1, from coordinate 2,668 downwards.
AGCTTAGCCAAACGCGTGGCGTACGTATTTGGCTACAATGCCAGGATATTGCTAAAAACAGCCAAATCCCCTGCTCACCCGCCATGCCCACCTCCACCTTGTACGCCAGCCTCGTCGAGCACGACCCGGACCGCCTCGCGGCGGCCGTGACGGCCCTGCGCGTGCATACCTGCGAGCAGGAGCGCGAGACGCCCTTCCACACGCATCGCAAGGGCCAGCTGGTGGTGGCCCTGCATGGCGCGGTCACCTGCGAGACGGCACAGGGCATGTGGATCGTGCCGCCGCAGTCGGCGGTGTGGATCCCGCCCGGCGTGCCGCACAGCAACCGGGTCACGCTCGATGGCCAGCTCTGCTTCCTGTTCATCGCGGCCGGGTCCGCGCGCATGCCCGCCACCTGCTGCACCCTGGCGCTCAATGCCCTGCTGATCCAGATGATCTGCCACCTGGCTGACCTGCCTCCCGACTACGGGCCGCACGAACGCACCGCGCGCCTGGCGGCGGTGCTGGTGGAAGAACTGGAACACAGCCAGCGCCACGCCCTGCCGCTGCACCTGCCGATGCCGCAGAATTCGCGCCTTCGCGAGGTAGCGCGCCAGCTGGCCGAGCATCCCGCCGACCGCAGCACGGTAGCCCAGTGGGGCCGGCGCCAGGCCATGAGCGAACGCAGCTTCGCGCGCTTCGTGCAGGCCGAGACCGGCATGAGCTTTGGCCGTTGGCGGCGCCAGATCCACCTGATGGTGGCGCTGCAGCGCCTGGCCTCGGGCTGCTCGGTGCAGCGCGTCTCGCAGGACCTGGGATATGACTCGGTGAGCGCCTTCATCACCATGTTCAAGAAAACCCTGGGCAAGTCCCCCGCACGCTACATCGCGCAACGCCACGCCACCCTGCCGGCAGCCCCGCAAGCGGCCGACAGCGCTCCCTACTTCCAACCGAAACGGCCCGCCTCATGGAAACCGAACTGAAACTACTGCTCTCCCCGGCCCACACCAAGGCCTTCATCGCCCATCCTCTGATCCAGCGCCATGCCCTGGCGGAGCCCCGCCTGAAGGACCAGACCGGCACCTATTTCGATACCCCCGAACTGCTGCTGCGGCACAGTGACGCCGGCCTGCGCGTGCGCCGCACCGGCAACGAATTCATCCAGACCCTCAAGGCCGGCGGCGGCGTCTCCGGTGGCCTGCACCAGCGCAACGAATGGGAGTCGCAGGTCGAGGGCGAGGCGCCGGACCTGGCCGTGCTGCGGGAGCTGGTGGGCAATAGCGAAGGCTGGGCCAGGAAGGCGCTGTCCGACCAGACCGCCGCACAGCTGCTGCCCATCTTCAGCACCCGCATCCAGCGCCTGGTCTGGGACCTGAAGCTGGCCGACGGCGCCGAGGTGGAGTGCGTGCTGGACCAGGGTACGGTCGAGCATGGCACGCTGAAGGTGGCGATCTGCGAGATCGAGCTCGAACTCAAGAGCGGCGAGGCTCATTCGCTGTTCGACTTCGCCCTGCAGCTGCTGCAGGACCTGCCATTGCGTATCGGCATCCAGAGCAAGGCGCAGCGCGGCTATACATTGTTCCACCAGGCCCGGCGCGGCGACGCGCCCGCTCCCTCCAGCGCCAGCCGCGCCAGGCCGCTGCTGCTGACGCGCAAGATGCCGCTGGAACAGGCCTTCGTCTCGGTGGCCGGCAATTGCCTGGAACAGATCCAGTCCAACGACATCGCCGACCAGGACAGCACCGACATCGAGCGCCTGCACCAGATGCGCGTGGGCCTGCGGCGCCTGCGTTCGGCCTTTACGCTCTTTGATGAGGTCATTGCCCTGCCGCCCGCGCTGGCGGGCGAATTCGACTGGATCGCCGAGCGCATCGGTGCGGCCCGCGACTGGGACGTGCTGGCCACGCAAACCCTGGATACCCTGCCACCGGCCGCCATCAGCGCCATCGACCTGGACGCGGTACGCACGGCCGCGCGCATCAAGGCCGCCAGCATGCATGCCGAGGCGGTGACGGCCGTGGCCTCGCCGCGCTATACCGCGCTGGTGCTGCAGTTCAGCCGCTGGCTGCTGGACGCCGGCTGGCGCGTGGGACTGGATCAGGAGGCGCTCGACGGCCTGGCCCAGCCGCTGGCACGCTTTGCCCGCCAGATGCTGCGCCGGGATGAAAAACGCCTGGCCAAGCGCGGCGCCCATATCGAGGAGGACGAACGCGCCCGCCATCGCACCCGCATCGCCGCCAAGAAGATGCGCTATGACATCGAGTTCTTCCAGGCGCTGTATGGCGAAAAGAGCAGCCGCCCCTACCTCAAGGCGCTGGCGCGCCTGCAGGATCACCTGGGCATCCTCAATGACCTGGCTGTCGCCGATGGCCTGCTGCAGCAACTACTGGAACAGCAACAGGGAAGAGCCCGGCTCGCGCCCAGCATCGCCTACGCGCGCGGCTTCCTGGCCGGGCAGACCCGCGAGGGACAGGAAAACACCCGCCGCCTGTGGAAGAAATGGAAGGCGCAGGAGCTGCCGCAATAGGCGCCGCCCGGGCCAGCCTCACTGCAGCATGAAGGTCTCGTACTCCAGCAGTTCCAGCGTGCGCGAGAGTTGCAGGCAACCGGCCAGCACCACCAGCAGCACCGCCAGCGCAAAGCCGAATCCGTAGAAGGTCGGGCCCAGCGAGATCGATAGCCAGGTGAA
>JAFAMT010000434.1 GCA_019233085.1 Herbaspirillum sp. | reverse complement strand
TGGACCTGCCATCTGCGGTTATCGAAGAACGCGTCGGTGACTCTGGTGAGCGTCATTGCCGGTGTGTTCTTTGAAAGCCGTAGCATCAACAGCGTGCTGCGAAGATCAATTCATCTCTTGTTTTTATTCTAGTCCTTTTTTGCTTTCTCTTAGTGATCCCACCCCTGAACCTTGGTTCAGCGAGGACCAGACTTTTTTACGCAAGGTGTGTGATACATCCCATCCAATGCGAAGCCAGCTTGCCTCATGCTCTTTCAATGTGCGGCATGCCACGGTGGTTGACCGCACAGTGCGCTATTTTCGCGCAGCGCGCTATCGTGAAAACCCTGATAGCCACGCGGGGCGAACTGGCGCAGTATCCCGCCGTGGGTAGCATGTTGCAGCATGTCGCGGCAGGTGCGCTGCCTCGCTTCTTCGTCACGGCCAGCGCGGCTATCGCGTTGCGTCATCACTCTTCTTTCGCTATAGCTGGAATCGTGCCAGGTCGCCTGCAGGGCGGCGGCGACGGTGGCTCATGCACGGCGCGCGTTTTTCCTGACGAGGCCTTGGTGCCGGCAAGGTGTTGCGCATCTGCGTCATTCTGCGCGCGCCGGGAGACCCGTTTGAAACGCTTTAGATGATTTACGGGTTTGCTCATGCGCTGGGCGCATGCTGCGGAGCTGTTCCAGCCTGGCCGAGCGAGGGGCGGGTGGTGTTGGTGGAGGTCCCGGGACATGCCATGTCTCGCCGGCAACTTTTCAGCCCCGGCCATGGCAGGAATTGCCAATTCGCCACATTCTGATGGAAAACCGGGCCCGGGCGCGTGCGGATCGCCCCAAAAGCGCATAAGTCATTGACAGCTAAGTAGAAAATGCAGTCTAATTCAGGGTTCACCATCTGAAGAATTGCGCGCGGTGCCGTCGCAGTGCTGTTTCAGTTGTCGACCGGGTCCATGCCAGAGCAAAGCGAGGCAGTGGGGCTGGAAGACGACAGAGGCCAACAAATGGTGTCAGCGATGCAGGGGCTGCCGGCTTACACAGGCGGCAGGGCATCGGTGATGCGGAACAGGCACACCGAAAGCGGTTCCAGAATTCCGATTTATTTTTGCTGTTTGCTCCAAGGCAGCCCAACTTAGCGAGTCCAACATGAAACGTACTTACCAACCTTCCGTCGTGCGTCGCAAGCGTACCCATGGTTTCCGTGCCCGTATGGCAACCCGTGGCGGCCGTGCCGTGATCAACGCCCGTCGCGCCAAGGGCCGCAAGCGTCTGGCTGCAGTTTAAGCCACGACACTGCGCTGCCGTTTCGTGTGACGGACGTCCGTTCACCGCTTCCAGCACGTCTAGCAGGCGACTTCCCACGCGATCGGCGAATCGTTAAAACGGATGAGTTTTCATCCGTTTTTCGTTTGCGCCCCGTGTTTCGTACCGAGCATTTCGTGTTGTACGCATGCCGCAACAGCCTGCCGCAAGCCCGCCTGGGCGTGGTGGCGGCCAAGCGGCTGGCGCCGCGTGCGGTCACCCGCAACACGATCAAGCGCGCCACGCGCGAGCTGTTTCGCCAGGCCGAGTTGCCTGCGGTGGACTGTATCGTGCGCCTGTCGCGCCCGCTCAACAGCAAGCGCGACCCGGCGCGCACCGCTGCCCTCAAGGCCGTGGTGCGGGCTGAATTGACGCAACTGTTCGCCTTTTTGCCGAACGCGCCAGCGTTTGCCAGGAAATAGGAACGATGAAAACGCCTTTGCTCCTGCTGTTACGTGCCTACAAGCTGGGAGTGAGTCCTTTCCTGGGGCAGAATTGCCGTTTCTATCCCAGCTGTTCCGACTATGCCGCCGAGGCGGTGCGTGTGCACGGCGCCCTCAAGGGCAGCTGGCTGGCCGGCAAGCGCCTGTGCAAATGCCATCCCTGGCATCCCGGCGGGCTGGACCTGGTGCCCGGCTCGGCCGAGGCCCATGCTGCCGCTGCCGATGCAGCGGCCCAGGCCGAGCCTGCGCGCGCGTCTTCCTCCGTGTTGCCGAATGCTTCCTCGCAGCCTGGTGCTGCGCGGGTTTCCCTCCCTGTGGCCGCTGACGGTTGCAGCCACTCCTGAACTCATCAATACGCATATCGCATATGGATATCAAACGTACCGTCCTGTGGGTTGTATTCTCCTTCTCCCTGCTGCTGCTCTGGGATAGCTGGATGCGCCATAACGGACATCAGTCGATGTTCTTCCCGTCGGCCAATCCGACTCAGGAGCAAGCCGCGGCCAATCCGGCCGCGCCGACCGCCAGCCCGGCCGGTTCGCCCGTGCCGCAATCCGGCTCGTCGACGCCGGCAGCCCTGCCGGGCAACGACGGCAGCGCCGTCGCCACCAAGGGTGAGACCATCGTCATCACCACCGATCTGGTCAAGGCCAGCATCGATACCGTCGGTGGCGAACTCAAGCGCCTGGAGCTGCTCAAGCAGCCCGACGTGGTCGATCCGACCAAGAACGTGGTCCTGTTCGACTCCGAAGCCGGTCACACCTACCTGGCCGAATCGGGCTTGATCGGTGGTCCCTTCCCCAACCACAAGACCATCTTCACGGCCCAGCCCGGCGCGCGTTCGCTGGACAACGGCAATGAAGTGCAACTGGTATTGCAGGCCGAGCAAGGCGGCGTGAAGCTGACCAAGACCTATACCTTCAAGCGCGACAGCTACCTGATCGACGTCAAGCACACCGTCACCAACACCACCGGCGAGGCCATCAACCCCTCGTTGTACCTGCAACTGGTGCGCGACGACAACAAGCCGGGTGGCGAATCCCACTTCTACAGCACCTTCACCGGTCCTGCCGTCTACAGCGACAGCGAGCACTTCGAGAAGCTGGACTTCGAGAAGATCGCCAATGGCAAGCAGCAGCACGTGACCAAGGCTGACAACGGCTGGATCGCGATGGTGCAGCATTACTTCGTGTCGGCTTACATCCCGCCGCAGAAGGCCCAGCGCGACATCTTCAGCAAGAAGGTGGGCGACAAGCTCTTCGCGGTCGGCTCCATCCTGCCGCTGGGGACCATCGCCCCCAACGCCAGCGTGAGCATGGATGCGCAGCTGTACTCCGGCCCCACCGTGTCCAAGACCCTGCAAGCCATCGCCCCGGGCCTGGACCTGGTGCGTGACTACGGTCACCTGACCGTGATCGCCGAGCCGATCTTCTGGCTGATGACCCACATCCACAACCTGGTGGGCAACTGGGGCTGGACCATCATCCTGCTGACCGTGCTGATCAAGCTGATCTTCTTCCCGCTGTCGGCGGCCAGCTATCGCAGCATGGCCAAGATGAAGGCGGTCTCGCCCAAGATGCAAGCCATCCGCGAGCGTCACAAGAGCGATCCGCAAGCCATGAACCGCGAGATGATGGCGCTCTACAAGACCGAGAAGATCAACCCGCTGGGCGGCTGCCTGCCCATCGCGATCCAGATCCCGGTGTTCATCTCGCTGTACTCGGTGCTGCTGGCCTCGGTGGAAATGCGTGGCGCGCCCTGGCTGGGCTGGGTGCATGACCTGACTGCCCCGGACCGCCTGTTCGGCACCATCCCCTACTTCAACATGCCCATCGGCCTGCTGCCCATCATCATGGCTGCATCGATGTTCCTGCAGACCAAGCTGAACCCGACCCCGCCGGACCCGGTCCAGGCCAAGGTGATGATGTTCATGCCCCTGGTGTTCTCGTTCATGTTCTTCTTCTTCCCGTCCGGCCTGGTGCTGTACTGGGTGACCAACAACATCCTGTCGATCGCGCAGCAATGGGTGATCACCCGTAATATCGAGAGCGGCAAGACCAAGTAAGCCGGTTTTGCAGGCCATCAAAGGAAAAACCCGTGGATTCCACGGGTTTTTTTTCGGTCGTCGCCAGCCGGCAGGTTTAACATTGTCATGAGGCCGCCCTGGAAGGGACGCGGCGACGATAGACCATACAACAACAATCACCTCAGATGACTTTCGATTCTTCTCCCATCGCCGCGATCGCGACCGCACCCGGACGCGGCGGCATCGGCGTGGTCCGCATTTCCGGCCGTAACCTGGCGCCGGTGATCCGGGCCCTGTGCGGCCGCGACAGCCTGGCGCCGCGCCATGCGACCTACCTGCCTTTCCTCAATGCCGATGGCAGCGCCATCGACCAGGGCCTGGCCATCCATTTCCCGGCACCGCATTCCTATACCGGCGAAGACGTGCTGGAGTTGCAGGGCCACGGCGGCCCCGTGGTGATGCAGATGCTGCTGGCGCGTTGCGTCCAGGCCGGCGCCGAGATCGGCCTGCGCCTGGCCGAGCCGGGGGAGTTCACCCAGCGCGCCTTCCTCAACGACAAGATCGACCTGGCCCAGGCCGAGGCCGTGGCCGACCTGATCGAGGCCACCACCGAGGCGGCCGCCAAGTCGGCCTCGGAGTCGCTCTCGGGCGCCTTCTCCAAAGTGATCCACGAGCTGGTGGACCAAGTCACGCGCCTGCGCATGCTGGTGGAAGCCACGCTGGACTTCCCGGAGGAAGAGATCGATTTCCTCAAGCAGTCCGACGCACGCGGCCAGCTGGCGACCATCCGTGCCACGCTGGAAGATGTCTTCAAGCATGCCGCCCAGGGCGCGCTGCTGCGTGATGGCTTGAACGCCGTGCTGGCCGGCAAGCCCAATGTGGGCAAGTCGTCGCTGCTGAACGTGCTGGCGGGGTCCGACGTGGCCATCGTCACCCCCATCGCTGGCACCACCCGCGACAAGGTGACCCAGACCATCCAGATCGAAGGCATGCCGCTCAATATCATCGATACCGCAGGTATCCGTGAAGCCGGTGAAGATGGCGGCCCGGATGAAGTGGAGCGCATCGGTATCGAGCGCACCTGGGCCGAGGTCGCCAAGGCTGACGTCATCCTGCACATGCTGGACGCCGATCTCGGCCCTACGCTGGAAGATGAAAAGATCACCTCGCGCTTCCCTGATGGCGTGCCCATCATCCGCATCTGGAACAAGATCGATCGTTCCGGCCACAAGCCGGCGGTGGACCCGATGCCCGACGCCACCCATGTCTACTTGTCGGCGGCCGAGGGAGAGGGGGTGGACCTGCTGCGGGGAGAGCTGTTGCGCATCGCCGGCTGGCAGCAGACGGTGGAATCGCGCTACCTGGCGCGCGAGCGGCATCTGCTGGCCCTGAAGGCGGCCGACGAGCACTTGGCGCATGCGGCAGCCCATGCCGACTTGGACAACGAGGCCGGCGAACATGCGCTGGACCTCTTCGCCGAAGAGCTGCGGCTGGCCCAGGAGCGTCTTTCCAGCATCACCGGCAAGTTCACGCCGGATGACCTGCTGGGGGTGATCTTCTCGCGTTTCTGTATCGGGAAATAAGCGTCGCAGAAGACATGCAGGTATTCCTCCCTGTTGCGGATCTTCGCGCCTTTGGTTTTATGTGTTGATGCAGTGAGCGGGCGAGGCGATATCAGCCTTGCTCATTGTCGCGACGGCGCAGGCAAAGCGTGGCCAGGCCAAGACCAAGCCCCAGAAGTGCCAGGGTGGCCGGCTCGGGGGCGCTGTGGGATGTGATGACAAAACCCCCGACCTTGAGTTCGCTGGGCAGCAAATGGTCACCGATATCTCTGACACCGGCGGCCAGCACATACCAATCCGATGTGGCGGCGGTGAAACTGAAGCTGAGTACGGGAGAGGAACCATAGTTGCCATACTGGGCAATGTTGGCGCTCATCAGCCGGGTCGTGCCGAGGGAGACAAACGCGTCATCGTTGTAAGGCAGGTAATCGTGCCCCAGCCATTTGGCCCATCCATTGAGCGTGTCACCGGCATTCAGGTAGATCTGTTGCGTCAGGGTGGTGTAGGTTTCCTTTCCCAGCCCGGACCACAGATCGGCGAGATAGCCACCTGAGCCATTGGGTCGTATCGACACGTTGGGTGTGGCCGTCCAGCCGTTGAGATTGCCGGTTGCGAAGTCGCCGTTGGTGATGGTGCCGGCGAAGCTGGTAGCGGAAAGCAGTAACAGCGAGGTGACGAGTGAGTGTATTTTCATTATTGATCCCTGGTTGAAATGGCACAGCGGTTTTGCCGTGCGGAACTTGTACAGCAACGGATATGCCAACCCCGCAGGGATGCGGTCTTGCCAGCGAATTGTCAGGAAACCAGCCAGCATGCCGTGATGGCGCTGCGCATTCTTGTAAGGCCGGGCGACAGCGGACTGCCCATCAAGGCCGTGGGGCCGCGCGATGGTGCGAAGCTGAAAGCCTTTCTCCGAGCGGGTTTCAGAGGGAGGGAGGACAGCTTGGCAGGTGAAATCCTGCTGCAAAGAATCGCGACTTCCGGAGCCATTCTGCTGTCCTGGAACAATGTGGGGGCAGTCGGGAACAAGCGGTCACCACGTAGGAGGCGATCAGCGCGCTTGCTCTTGCAGAGGACATGCTTGGGCAAGCGGACGTGGCGATAGCGAGAGCATGTTCTGCATCCTGACAAAACCTGGTCACTAGATGGCCCAATTGCAACGAATGTTACAGCGTGTAAAAAGCGTGGAGGCGGAGCCGGGCCATCGATATTCTGAAGTTCCTCCCCCTCCAATTCATCACCCCTGAGAATTGGATTTAACCCGCCGCCGCAAGGTGCGCGGGTTTTTTTATGGTGATGTGCGGGAGGCAGCCTGCCTTGGGTCAAGGGAACTTAGGAGAACTCAGCAGGAAAAATGTTGCGCTGCTAATATGCCTGCTGCCTGATTTCCCCTTCATCATTTTCATCGACAGGAAAACAAGATGTCCGCCAATCCACGTCAAGCCGACTACCCCATCGATCCGCAATTCACCCAGCGCTGGTCGCCACGGGCCTTTACCAGCGTCGAGATCTCCGAAGAGACCGCGCTGACCTTCCTGGAAGCCGCCCGCTGGGCGCCGTCCGCCTTCAACGCCCAGCCCTGGCGTTTTGTCTATGCGCGTCGCGGCACCCCGGCGTGGGACAGCCTGCTGGGCCTGTTGAATGAATTCAACCGTGCCTGGGCCGAAAAGGCCTCGCTGCTGATCGTGGTGCTGTCGCGTACCGTGATGGTCCCGCCGGGCGCCACCGAAGCCGTGCCTGCTCCGACCCACTCCTTTGACACCGGATCGGCCTGGGGCTACCTGGCCCTGCAAGCCACCCTGTCTGGCTGGCACGCGCACGGCATGGCCGGCTTCGACAAGGAGAAGGCCCGCACCGAGCTCAACGTGCCGGCCGAGTTTGCGGTAGAGGCCATGGTGGTCGTGGGCAAGCTGGGCGACAAGTCCATCCTGCCCGAAGGCCTGCAAGCCCGTGAAACGCCCAGCCCGCGTGAGCCGCTGTCCAAGTTGGCGTTCGAAGGCAAATTCAAGGCCTGAAGCGGTCCCGTAAAATATTTCGCAATTTTTTAAAAAAGCCCTAGCTTTTTGAAAAAGCCTCTCCTATAATAGCGATCTTTCAGCAAGCAAAGACAGCTGAAACGGTTTTAGGAGTGGTAGTTCAGTTGGTTAGAATACCGGCCTGTCACGCCGGGGGTCGCGGGTTCGAGCCCCGTCCGCTCCGCCAGATAAAACGCCTCGTTCGTAAGAACGGGGCGTTTTTGTTTTTGCGCAGCAAAAACGGGCGGAGCGGAGGGAGCCGCCTGCGCGGCTCCCGGCGGGGCGAGAAGGGAATCGCTTGCAAGCGATTCCGCGGCCTGCGCTTGTGTAGGAGAGCCCCTGCCGCTGCGCCAGATAAA
>JAFAMT010000428.1 GCA_019233085.1 Herbaspirillum sp. | reverse complement strand
CTGGACTGGTACCACCGGCGCCAGGCCGAGCTGGAGGCGCTGGCACCGGAGAACCTGGCCGACGCCACCCGCCTGCCCGCGAAGGCTGCCACTGCCACGCCGGCACCAGCACCAGCCCCCGCGCTGGCCACCGTAGCGCCGCTCGCGGTGCCTGTGCCGCTACCCGCCACGCCAAGCGTCCCGGCACCATTGCAACTGGGCCTGAATTCCTCACAGATCGCCGGGGTGGCGCCGCTGGGCAGCATGCCCTGGCCGCACTATGTGCGCATGGAGCGCGGCGAATATTTCTATGAAGACCCGCAAGCGCCTGATCATCAGCAACTGGTGGGCGTGCGCTACTACGGCGTGGAGAACGGCCAGTACATCATCGAGGCCGTGCGCGGCGACGCCGTGCTGCGTTATACCTGCAGCGCCGACTGCAGCTATATCGGCCAGCTCAGGCTGCCGGGCGATATCGAGAAGGACATGGTGATCGTCAAGAACGATCGTGCTTCGCTGCCCTCGATCATCGTCAACGACGCCGTCAACGGTTTGCTGGCCACCTCGCAATCACACTGAGGCAGCTTGCGCCTCAACCAGCGCGCGAGGCGACCGCCCGCACCGCCACGGCCTGGCGCCGATAGAGGATCAGCGTGGCCAGCAATCCGCACAGGGCGGCAAAGGTCAGCCAGAGGCCAGGCGCGGCCTTGTCACCGGTCAGTTCGATCAACCAGGTCGAGATGGCCGGCGTGAAGCCGCCGAAAAGCGCCGTGGCGAGACTGAAGGCCAGCGAGAAACCGGCTACCCGGATCTGCTCGGGCATGATCTCCGTGAGGGCGGCCACCATGGCACCGTTATACATCCCGAAGAAGAAGGAAAGCCACAGCAGCACCAGCAACATGCGTTCGAAACTGGGCGCTGCGGCCAGCCAGGACAGCGCCGGATAGGCCGTCAGGATGGCCAGCACCGTGATGGCCAGCAGCACCGGGCGCCGGCCGATGCGGTCCGACACCATGCCGCCGATGGGCAGCCAGCAGAAGTTGGACAGACCCACCAGCAAGGTCACCACCAGGCTGGCCTGGGTCGACAATTTGAGGACGGTGCGTCCGAAGGTGGGCGTATAGACAGTGATCAGGTAGAAGGTGGTGGTAGTCATGGCCACCAGCAGCATGCCGGCGATCACCGTCTTCCAGTTGGCCAGCATGGTGCGGTAGACCTCGCCCAGCGAGGGACGATGGGCGCGCGTCTTGAAGGCTTCGGTCTCCTGCAGCGAGCGACGCAACAGGAAGATGAAGGGCACGATGATGCAACCCACGAAGAAGGGAATGCGCCAGCCCCAGGCGGCAATCTGCGTGCCGTCCAGCCAGGCGTTGAGCGCGTAGCCCATGAGCGCGGCCACGACGATGGCAATCTGCTGGCTTGCCGATTGCCAGGCCGTATAGAAACCCTTGCGCCCCGGTGTGGCCATCTCGGCCAGGTAGACCGACACCCCGCCCAGCTCGGCCCCGGCCGAAAAGCCTTGCAGCAGCCGTCCCGCCAGCACCAGCAGCGGCGCCAGCAGGCCGATGCTGGCGTAGCCGGGTACGCAGGCGATCAGGATGGTGCCGCTGGCCATGATGGAAAGCGTGACGATGAGACCCTTGCGCCGCCCTACCTCATCGATGTAGGCCCCCAGGATGACGGCGCCCAGCGGACGCATCAGGAAGCCGGCCCCGAAGACCGCGAAGGTCAGCATCAGCGAGGCGAATTCGCTGCTGGCGGGGAAGAACACCTTGGAGATGTAGGTGGCATAGAAGCCGAACAGGAAGAAATCGAACTGTTCCAGGAAATTGCCGCTGGTCACGCGCAGGACGGCGCCTGCGCGTGAGCCGCGCACGGGGGGATGGGTGGGCATGATGAAGTCTCCTTGATGTAGTCGTAGTAGGCGAAGCAGTGCTGCGGTGGCGTGGACACCACCGCCCTGGATCAGGCCGAACCCGGGTCCTGGCGCGCCGGCTGACGCTTCTCGATGGCCGATTTGAGCAGGGCCGCGCTGCGGTAGATGCCGTGGGCGAACTTGCCATAGGGCAGCGTGATAAACAGTGCCATCACGCTGCCCAGGTGCAGCGCCAGCAGCACGGCCATGGCCGCGCTGTCGCGCCAGGCCAGCAAGGCCAGACCGGTGGCGCTGATCAACAGCAGCAAGACGATGAAGGCGCGGTCCATCGGGCGCTGGCGGATGTCGCCCCGCGCCGGGTCACGACGCAGGTTCAGCCACAGCAGCCCGGCCGGCCCGATCAGCAAGCCGATGCCACCGGCCGTACCCAGCAGCACCGGCAGGCTCCAGAACGGATACGGCGCCTCCAGCGCCAGCAGGTAGTGGTACAAGGTGGCCACCGAGGTGGCGGCCAGGCACAGCATGAAACCGTAGAAAGTCAGGTGGTGGAAGCGCCGACGCAGCAGCGTAAAGGCGTCGTCGGCCTCGTTGCAGCCCTCGCCGTGGCCACCGCCCAGGTAGGTGAGCGCCAGTACCTTGTGCGCCGCTTCGGCCGCCGCCGCGCCACTGGCCCTGCCTGCCGAGACCTCGCGCCAGAAGCGCCGCACGCCCTGCCCCAGTGCCAGCAGCGCCAGGCCGAAGACGGCGCCGAACATCGTCGCCAGCTGGCCATGCGGGAATACCGCATAGAAGTTGCCACCCGTGGGGCCGCTGGCCAGCGTGCCATTGGCCGCCAGCGCCAGCAGCAGGAACAGCACCACCGCACCGGCCAGGGCCAGGGCCACGGTGAGGCCATTGCGTTGATACAGCGCGCCGGCCGCGGCCGGCCAGGCATAGCTGGCATAGGTGTCGAGCCGCACCCGCGCCATGGCCTTGGGCACGTTTACCGCAAACTCGTGCGGGGGCGCATATTGGCAGGGGTGATAGCAGGCGCCGCAGTTGTGGCACAGGTTGGCCAGGTAATGCACATCGGCCTTGCCGAATTCCAGCCGCCGCGTCATGGCCGGGAAGACTGCACAGAAACCTTCGCAGTAACGACAGGCGTTGCAGATCTGCATCTGGCGTGCCACCTCGGATTCATCGGCATTCAGGGGCGCGGTGGAGCCGATAGGGACGATGGGAATGATGCGTCCGCGTCCCCGCGTGTGGCTAGCGTTGGGCGTGGTCGGCTGTGCATCGCGACGGGCGGTCTCGGCCAGGGATTCAAGCTCTTGCATGGGAAACTCCAGAATGTGAGGCAGCGGCCTGGGCGGCCTGGCTGCCGGCGATGCGTCCGAAGGCCGTGCCGATGGACATGCCCACGCCGGCCGTATAGCCCTTGCCGAGCACATTGCCGGCCATCATCTCGCCGGCCACGAAGAGGTTGTCGCTGGGCTGGCCGGAAAAATGCACCTGGGCCCGCTCATTGACCTTGAGCCCCAGATAGGTGAAGGTCACGCCGGGCCGCAGCGCATAGCCATAGAACGGCGCCTGCTCCAGGGGACGTGCCCAGTGCGTCTTGGGCGGTTGCAAGCCCTCGGTATGACAGTCGTCCAGGACGGTGTGGTCGAACTGGCCCTGGCGGCAGGCGGCGTTGTACGCTTGCACGGTCTGCACGAATGCGGCTTCCGGCACGCCCAGCTGGCGCGCCAGTTGCGGCAGGCTGTCGGCCTTCTCGCCGGGAAAGACTGGTGGCATGAAATGGCCGACCGCCTGGGCATCGATGATGGAATAGGCGATCTGCCCCGGCTGTTGCGCCACCAGGCGGCCCCAGATGGCGTAGCGCTTGGGCCAGAAGTCTTCGCCCTCGTCGTAGAAGCGCTGGCCTTCGCGGTTGACGACCACGCCCAGCGAGACGCAGTCGATGCGGGTGCAGATGCCGCCGTCGTAGAGCGGGGCGCGCGCGTCGATGGCCACGCAGTGGGACTGCGTGGGGTCGCCGATCATATCGGCGCCCTGCTCCTGCAGGTGGCGGATGAGCACGCCCTGGTTGTAGCGCGTGCCGCGGATCAGGAAATTGTCGGCCGGCCACTCGCCGCGCTCGTTCTGGCCCCAGGCCTCGCGCAGCCATTCGCGGTTGGACTCGAAACCGCCCGCCGCCAGCACGCAGCTTTTGGCCGTGATGCGCCGGCTCCCATCCTTGGTCTTGACCCATGCGGCCTGGAACCGGCCGTTCTCGATATCGA
>JAFAMT010000351.1 GCA_019233085.1 Herbaspirillum sp. | reverse complement strand
GAAATCGCCCCCGTACAAATTCTGGGAATTGGTGTCGATAGTCAGGAAAATATCGCCAAGTTTGCGCAAAAGTACCAAATCCGCTATCCTCTCTTCGTTGCCGGAACCGGCGCCACCGATTTGCTGCGGCAATTCGGCAATCAGGCGGGCGGTCTTCCGTTCACCGCTCTGGTGGGCAAGGACGGCAAAGTCAAGAAGATCTACCTCGGTCGCCTCAAGTTCGACGAGCTGCGACAGGACCTCTCCCAGTTATAAATCCCGCGAAACGGCAAAAAGAAAGTTTTTCTTGCCAAATGATGGCATTTGACGGCAAAATGCGCGCATCGTCGTCAAACGGAGCTTAATCTCCATGGCAAAACAGCTTCTCCTGCTCAATGGCCCGAACCTGAACCTGCTCGGGACAAGGGAGCCGGAAGTCTACGGATCCACCACGCTGGCCGACATCGAAGAGCGTGCACAAGAACAGGCACGCGCCGCCGGTGCGCGCCTGGTCGCTTTCCAGAGCAACCACGAAGGTGCCCTGATCGACCGCATCCACCAAGCCCGCAGCGAGGGCGTGGACGGCATCATCATCAACCCGGGCGGACTCACCCATACCAGCGTGGCGCTGCGCGATGCGCTGGCCGGCGTGGCCATCCCCTTCGTGGAAGTGCATATCTCCAATATCCACCAGCGTGAGGAATTCCGTCACTTTTCCTACCTGTCCGGCATTGCCCGGGCAGTCCTGTGCGGCTTCGGGGTCGACGGCTATCGCCTGGCCCTCGACTACTGGCTGCGTCAGTCCTGACGGCGGCGGGTGCGCCCGCCCCCGACGGATCGCTTCACGTACTGCAAAACCCTGAGCTGGACTCGCCGGTCGCCAGAGAGCGCCGGTGCTTCTTTAACAATACTCATCTACATTCCGAGGGATTCAAATGGATTTACGAAAACTCAAGACGCTGATCGACCTGGTTGCTGAATCGGCTATCGAAGAGCTGGAAGTCACCGAAGGTGAAAGCAAGGTCAGGATCGTCAAGTCCTCCCCGAATGCCCATAACCAGGTCGTGATGGTGCCCCAGCAGCAAGCCTACGCGCCGGTCGCCGCTCCCGTGGCAGCCGCGCCGGTCGCCGCTGCCCCCGCCGCACCGGCTGCCGCTGCCGTGCCGGAAGGCCATATCGTCAAGTCGCCCATGGTCGGTACCTTCTACCGCTCCTCGGCCCCGGGCGCTCCGGCCTTCGTCGAAGTGGGCAAGGAAGTCAAGGAAGGCGATACCCTGTGCATCATCGAAGCGATGAAGCTGCTCAACGAGATCGACGCCGACAAGGGTGGCGTGGTCAAGCAGATCCTGGTGGAAAACGGCCAGCCGGTCGAATTCGGCCAGCCGCTGTTCGTGCTGGGCTGATCGCGCGCGACCTCCCCGGCCTGGCCGGATCGGGTTGCCTGGTGCAGCCCGCC
This sequence comes from Herbaspirillum sp., assembly GCA_019233085.1. GTDB lineage: Bacteria > Pseudomonadota > Gammaproteobacteria > Burkholderiales > Burkholderiaceae_D > Herbaspirillum. The sequence goes on along the minus strand of JAFAMT010000351.1, from coordinate 2,553 downwards.
TCCGGAACCTATAACGCTTGATCCTAGCGACGCTTCATTCCAGTTATGTTTGAAAAAATCCTCATCGCCAACCGTGGCGAAATTGCCCTGCGTATCCAGCGCGCCTGCCGCGAATTGGGCATCAAGACCGTCGTCGTGCACTCCGAGGCCGACCGCGAAGCCAAATACGTGAAGCTGGCCGATGAGTCGGTATGTATCGGCCCGGCTCCGTCGACGCTGTCCTACCTGAACATGCCGGCCATCATCAGCGCCGCCGAAGTGACCGATGCCCAGGCGATCCACCCGGGCTACGGTTTCCTCTCGGAAAACGCCGATTTCGCCGAACGCGTGGAAAAGTCCGGCTTCGTCTTCATCGGCCCGCGCGCGGAAAACATCCGCATGATGGGTGACAAGGTCTCGGCCAAGCAGGCCATGATCCGTGCCGGCGTGCCCTGCGTGCCGGGTTCGGAAGGCGCCCTGCCGGACAATCCCAAGGAAATCGTCCAGATCGCCCGCAAGATCGGCTATCCGGTCATCATCAAGGCGGCCGGCGGCGGCGGCGGTCGCGGCATGCGCGTGGTGCATACCGAAGCGGCGCTGATCAATGCCGTGACCATGACCAAGACCGAAGCCGGTGCCGCCTTCGGCAATCCGGAAGTCTATATGGAGAAGTATCTGGAGAATCCGCGTCACGTGGAAATCCAGATCCTGGCCGACGAGCACAAGCAAGCCATCTGGCTGGGCGAGCGTGACTGCTCCATGCAGCGCCGCCACCAGAAGGTGATCGAGGAAGCACCGGCACCGGGCATCCCGCGCAAGATCATCGAGAAGATCGGTGAACGCTGCGCCGAAGCCTGCCGCAAGATGAACTACCGTGGCGCCGGCACATTCGAGTTCCTGTACGAGAACGAAGAGTTCTACTTCATCGAGATGAACACCCGTGTGCAGGTGGAACACCCGGTGACCGAGATGATCACGGGTGTGGACATCGTGCAGGAGCAGATCCGCATCGCCGCCGGCGAGAAGCTGCGCTACCGCCAGCGCGACATCGAGTTGAAGGGCCACGCCATCGAGTGCCGCATCAACGCCGAGGATCCGTTCAAGTTCATCCCCTCGCCCGGTCGCATCACGGCCTGGCACGTGCCGGGTGGCCCTGGCATCCGCGTCGATTCGCATGCCTACTCCGGCTATTTCGTGCCGCCCAACTATGATTCCATGGTCGGCAAGGTGATCGCCTATGGCGCCACCCGCGAACAGGCCATCCGCCGCATGCAGATCGCGCTGTCGGAAATGGTGGTCGAAGGCATTTCGACCAACATCCCGCTGCACCGCGAACTGATGGTGGACGCGCGCTTCTTCGAAGGCGGAACCAATATCCATTATCTGGAACATAAGTTGTCGGAACGTCCCGCTTCCCCGGAAGCGGACAAGTCCATCAAGAAGTAATTGAAATAGCAGTAGCAACAACAACAGCAATAGCAAAGGCGGGCACATGGCTTGGGTAGAAATCGTCATCGAAGTGGCGCGTGAAGAGGCGGAGGCATTGTCCGACGCCCTGATGGAGTCTGGCGCCCTGTCGGTGTCGGTGGAAGACGCGGACGAAGGGACGGACGCCGAGCGTCCGCTCTTCGGCGAGCCCGGCATGGAGCCCGAGGAAGCGGCCTGGGATCGCAGTCGCGTGGTGGCGCTGGCCGACAAGGATGCCGACCATGCCGCCATCGTGACCGATGCGACCAAGGCCATCGGCCTGGACTACGCGCTGCCTTTCGCGACCCGCAACGTGGAAGAGCAGGACTGGGTGCGGCTGACGCAATCCCAGTTCGAGCCCATCCATATCGGCCGTCGTATCTGGGTGGTGCCGAGCTGGCACGATGCCCCGGCCGATCCCGATGCACTGCTGCTGGAGCTGGACCCCGGCCTGGCCTTCGGTACCGGCAGCCACCCGACCACCCGGCTGTGCATGGAATGGCTGGAGTCCAATGCCGCCAGCGCCCAGACCCTGCTGGACTACGGTTGCGGTTCGGGCATCCTGGCCCTGGTCGCGGCCAAGCTCGGCGTGCCACAGGTGATCGGCGTGGATATCGATCCGCAGGCCCTGGAAGCAGCCAACTACAACACCGCCCGCAATCAATGCGCGGCCACTTACTACCTGCCCGAGCCCTTCGCCCAGGCGCATCCGGAAGGCGAGCGTTTCGACGTGGTGGTGGCCAACATCCTGGCTGGCCCGCTGCAGTTGATGGCCCCCATGCTGGCCGGACGCGTGCGCGCCGGCGGTGCGCTGGTACTCTCGGGCGTGCTGAACCGCCAGGCCCAGGAAGTGATCGCCGCCTACGCCCCCTATATCGCGCTCACCGTCTGGGCCGAGCATGAAGGCTGGGTTGCGCTGGCAGGCCGCCTGCCGGAGTAATCGATGGCGTTGGCGACCCAGTGTCCGCACTGCCTGACCATCTTCAGGGTTGCCAGCGACCAGCTCAAGCTGCGCGGCGGACTGGTGCGTTGCGGCAGCTGCCGGCAAGTCTTCAACGGCAATGAATTCCTGGTCGAACCCAGTATCGCCGATGGCCACTACCAGCC
>JAFAMT010000292.1 GCA_019233085.1 Herbaspirillum sp. | reverse complement strand
GTCCAGGTACATGGGCTTGAACAGGGGATTGAGGGCGCCCGAGATCTGCAGCGGGGCATCGTTGTCGATCTTGCCGCTGATGTTGATCGGCGCCGGCTGCGGTTTCTCCGAGGAGATCTCGCCGATGGAGCCGGACAGGCCGGTCATGTTGGCCGTGTAGTTGGGTTTGACGAAGTTGTCGGTGTAGTTGATGTTGCCACCGTCGATGACCACCTTGCCCACGCGCACGATGGGCGCATCGGCGGGCGCGGCCGGTGCTGTGACCGGGGCGGTGGAGGTGGTCTTGCGGGAGTCGCCGGTGTTGCCCTTGCCATCTTTCTTGGTGTCATCCGTGATCGAGCCTTGCGCGCCGGCGTCGGCTACCAGGATGTCCTGCAGGTTCAGGCGCCCCTTGTCGGAGAGGATGGCGCGGGCGTAGAAGTTGCTCAGCGCGACCTTCTCCAGCGACACCTGTGGTCGGCCGCCGATCTTGGCCTGGATGCCGGAGATGTCCAGCGTGCGCCAGCGCAGGAAGTCGGTGGCCGTCACATTGTCCTGCATGCGCAGGTTGGTGAGGGCGGCGCTGCCCTTGTAGTCCAGGGCGAACTTCTGCTGTTCCAGCGGCGGCGTCACGGCCAGCTTGCCCTTGGCACTGAGCAGGCCGCTGCTGATGGTGACATTGAGCACATTGGCAAAGTAGCCCTGGAAGGGGGCGATGGGCAGGTCCCTGGCATCCAGTTCGAGATCCACGTTCTTCAGGTGGGGGGCGACCTGGCCGCTGACATCGAACTTGCCGGTCTTGTCGAAGCGGGCCTGCAGGTTCAGGCGCATGGCCTGGTCCAGCGTGTCGGTGACATTCTGCGCGCGCAGCGAGATCGATTGCACGCTGATGGGGGTGGCAGCCTTGCTGCCCTTGGGGGTGAGCTGGAGATTGGCCAGTTCTACGGTGCTGTCATCGACCTTGAGATGGCCATCCTTGAACTGCAGCGTGGCGTTGCCGGAGAGCTTGCCGGCAACGTCATCGACAGGGGCGCTGTGGAGGTAGTTGCGGTAGCCGGCCAGATCGATGCCGGCCAGCGTCAGCTTGCCGCTCGCAGCAGGCTTGAGGGGGGCGATGTCGCCCTCGAAGCCGAGCTTGCCGTGGCCGTTTTCCAGCATCGACAGCTTCAGCTGGGCGGGCTTGGCATCGGCGGCCGTGGAGAGTTGCGCGGCGCTGATCTCGATCTGCGACAGCTGCACGGTCTGCGCTGGCGCGGCATTGGCTTCGTCACGCCAGTTGATTTCGCCGTTACGTACATTCAACTGCTGTAGCACGATGATGGCCGGCGCTTGCGCAGGTATCGCTGCAGCAGGCGCAGCAGGGGCAGCAGGAGCGGGGGAAGACGTCTTTGCCTTGGCGCCGGCCTTGTTGCCAGACAGCGCGCGCAGCCAGTTGATCTCGCCGCGTGCATTCATGGAGGCCCAGACCTGCGGCTGATCCAGCGTGACCTGGCTGATCTCGCCGCTGGCGGCCAGTACATCGAACTGCTGCAGCTGCACCTTGAGCTGCTTGAGCTTGAGCAGGGGCGCCTGGCTCTTGTCCTGCACGGAGATGTCGTCGAGCGTGACGTCGCCGCTCAAGGCCACCTTGGGTTTGTCATCCTTGCGCACGAAAGCCAGGTCCAGCCTGGTCGATAGCGTGGCACTGCGCGGCACCACCGGCAAGTCGACTGGCACGAAGGGCAGGTAGCTCACCAGGTCCAGCTTGTCGATATCGATGGCGAAGGCCGATTCCTGCGAGGCGGTGAAGGGCTTGCTGCGGCCCGTCAGGTGCAGCGGCGTGCCGTTGATGACGGCCGACAGTTGCGGCTGCACGAAGCTGTCGATATTGCCGGGCAGATTGGAGATGAAGGGCAGGCCAAGTTGCAGCGCGGCGATCTCGATGGTCTTGCCGGTGACCTTGTCTTCGAAACGCAGGTCGCCGTCTTGCAATTGCACGTTGGCCAGCGAGAAGCGCGACTCACCCTCGCTCTTGGGCAGGGCGGCGATGCGTTCCAGGATGTCGGAGAAGTTGTAGTGGCCGATGCCCTGGGCATCGATGCGCACCACGTGCAGTTGCGGCGTGGTCAGCTTGATCTCGTCGACCACCGGTGCCAGGCGCAGCAGCGACATCGACGAAGCATTGACCAGCAGCGACTTGGCGCCGAAGAAGGGGGTCTTGCCATCGGCCTCGAAGAGTGTGATGTCGGAGGCAGTCAACGCCAGCCGGAAGGGATTGAAGGCCAGCGCGCCGATCTCAAGCCGGCGGCCGATCTTTTCCTGGGTCTGCTCGATGGCGATCTTCCTGACCAGGTAGGGCAGGGCCTGCCAGCTGATGGCGGCCAGCGCCAGCAGGCTTGCCACCGTCCATGCCAGCCATTTCAGCGGGCGGCGCAGGCGCTGCCATCCCGGTTGCCTGGTCAGAGCGTTGATGGCTGTCTTGGTCATGAGGATTTCCCTTGTCGAGGCCGTGCTGCGCTGGCGTCGGGGCAGGACGCGGGCGGACGGCGCATATTGTGATTGTTCTGGTGTCGCGTTGACCCGTGTGCGCACGAGCCTGCATGCCCTCACATTCTAATGCGAGGGCATGCTGCTGTACTAGGAGGAGAAAGTGGCGCCCAAGTTTCAGCGGCGCGGCAGGCGATGGCGTGTCAGGCCAGCAGATCGAGCAGATGCAGCGGGTGGTGCAGCAGGGCGTCGGCGTCCCAGCCAGCGGGCTCGCTGTGGCCGCAATAGCCCCAGGCAGCGGCCACGGTAGGCATGCCGGCCGCGCGGCCGGCCTGGATGTCGCGCAGGTCGTCGCCGACATACCAGCAGTCGGGCGCGTCCAGTTGCAGGCGCCGTGCGGCTTCCAGCAAGGGCGCGGGATGCGGCTTGGGATGCGCCGTGGTGTCACCCGAGACGATGCAGCCGGCGTGGCCCAGGCCGATCTGCGGCGCCAGCACGTCGGTGAAGCGGGCCGCCTTGTTGGTGACGATGCCCCAGGCGATGCCGCGCGACTGCAGCTGTGCCAGCAGTTCGGGCACACCCTCGAAGAGCTGGCTGTGGGTGGTCATGTTGGCCTGGTAGCGGTCCAGGAAGCGCACGCGCAGCAGCTCGTATTGCTCGTCTCCGGGATGGATCCCCAGCGCCGCGCCGATCAGCCCGCGCGCGCCGGCCGAGGCGACCGGGCGCAGGATTTCGTAGGGTGCGTCCTCCAGCCCGCGCTCCTGGCGCAGGAAATTGGCGGCGGCAGCCAGGTCGGGGGCAGTGTCGGCAAGCGTGCCGTCGAGGTCGAACAGGATCGCGCGCGGAGGGCGTAGTGGCATGGCGGTAATGTCTGTAGTGGAGGCCGCCGCAGCCAGGCGAGCCGCGGCGGTGGAGAGATGGCGGTGCTCAGCCCAGCTTGGTACAGGCGACCAGGTAGTTGACGCTGGTGTCGTCGTTGAGCGAGTAGATCTTGGTCAGCGGGTTGTAGCCCATGCCCTTGAAGCCATCGATCTGCAGGTCGGCCTCGCGCGTGTAGCGGGCCAGCTCGGCCGGGGTGATGAACTTGGCATAGTCGTGCGTGCCCTTGGGCAGCAGGCGCAGCACATACTCGGCACCGATGATGGCCATCAGGTAGGACTTGGCGTTGCGGTTCAGGGTCGAGAAGAACAGCTTGCCGCCCGGCTTGGCCAGGGTGGCCGCGGCGCGCACGATGGCAGCGGGGTCGGGGACGTGTTCCAGCATTTCCATGCAGGTCACCACGTCGTACTGGCCGGCTTCGCGGGCGGCCATGTCTTCGGCGGCGATCTTTTCGTAGCGCACCTGCACGCCGGACTCCATGCTGTGCAGGTCGGCTACCTTCAAGGCCTTGTCGGAGAGGTCGATGCCGGTGACGTTGGCGCCCTTGACGGCCATCGATTCAGCCAGGATGCCGCCACCACAACCGATGTCGATGACCTTCTTGCCGGCCAGCGGGGCGCGGGCATTGATCCACTCCAGGCGCAGCGGGTTGATTTCATGCAGGGGACGGAATTCGGAACCCGGATCCCACCAGCGGTGGGCCAGTTCACTGAATTTCTGGATCTCTTGGGGATCGGCGTTCATGGTCGCGTTGGTCGTATTCATGGGCAGTAATGATAGCCGAAACAGGCCGGGGAGGTTGCTGGCACCAGATCAAGTCGACCGGCAAAAGCGGTTGTCCGGAAAAATCGGGCAAGACCATGCAAACCGGGCAGGCATAAAAAAACCCCGCCGAAGCGGGGTTCATAGAGCCTTGTAGCGTCAATCGATTACTTGCGGGTACCCACAACTTCGATTTCCACACGACGGTTCTTGGCGCGGCCAGCTGCAGTCTTGTTGTCTGCGACCGGTTGCGACTTGCCCTTGCCTTCGGTGTAGACGCGGTTGGCTTCAACGCCCTTGGAGACCAGGTAGGCCTTCACGGATTCAGCGCGGCGAACCGACAGCTTCTGGTTGTAAGCGACCGAACCGATCGAGTCGGTGTGGCCAACGGCGATGATGACTTCCAGGTTGATGGCCTTCAGGTTACCAACCAGTTCGTCCAGCTTGGCCTTGCCAGCCGGCTTCAGAGTTGCCTTGTCGAAATCGAAGAACGCGTCAGCAGCGTAGGTCACCTTTTCCGAGGTCGGGGCAGCAGCCGGAGCAGGAGCCGGAGCCGGTGCAGCAGCAGCAACCGGAGCCGGTGCCGGCGGTTCTTCGCACGGACCGTTGGTGTAAGCGGTGTTCCAGCACAGACCGAAACCGCTGCGGGTAACGACGTCACGACCATCTTGCAGGTACAGGCTGCCCGGACGAACCTTGATGTCCTTGGTTTCCTGAGCGGTGGCAGACAGAGCGATGGCTGCGGACGCAGCA
>JAFAMT010000338.1 GCA_019233085.1 Herbaspirillum sp. | reverse complement strand
CGCCATGCTCAACGACAGCATCGTTTCCAGCAAGCGCATCAACTTCGAAGCGATCTACAACAGCATCCGCATCACCTTCGCCGTGGACAGTGCAAGCCAGGTCGAATACCAGAACCGTCCCGCCCTGCGCGTGCCGCTGCCGGAAAGTCTGGTGCGCCTGCAACGCCGCGAATACTTCCGCATTCCCACACCGATCGCCAAGCCGCTGCGCTGCACCTTCCGCATCACGCAGCCGGATGGCTCGTTCATCACCGTGGTCACGATGCTCAACAACATCAGCGCCGGTGGCGTGGGCATCACCGACGAAAAGAAGCTCCTTCCCACCACCCAGGGCACGATCTACGAAGACTGCCAGCTGGAGCTGGGCGACAGCACCCTGGTATCGGTCAAGCTGCAGGTGCGCGACTGCAAGGAGTTCAAGATGACCACCGGCAAGACGGTGCACCGCTTCGGCTGCCAGTTCGTGGACATTCCGCGCACCGTGCTGGCCGCCATCCAGCGCTTCATCACCAAGCTCGAACGCGAACAGAACGCCAAGGCCTCTGGCATGATTTAAGTCCGGCAAGCACCCGGCAACAAAACACCCCAGGAACCGCTGCAACGGTTGCTGGGGTGTTTTTTTTACTCCCGGCCACGACCGGGAGAATGAATAAACGATCTATACCTGCATCGTCATGATGTCGCGGTAGGCCGACACCAGCTTGTTACGCACCTGAATACTGGTCTGGAAGGAGATGCTGGCCTTTTGCGATGCGATCATCACATCCGACAAGTTCACGTTGTCATCGCCCATGGCGAAGGCCTGGGACATTTTTGCCGCCTGCTGCTGGGAATCGTTGACCTGGTTGATCGCGCCCTTGAGAACGTCGGCAAAATCCACGCGCGGCGCGGCTTTCTCGGTGACAACATTGTTCTGCACCGGGTCCACGCCACCCTGGGCGCGCGCCGCCGCGGCCTTCAACTGGGCCACCATTGCCTCGATCTTGCTGGTATCAATCACGCTGTCGATCGCCATTTCTCATCCCTTGATTGCCGTATAACAGAACCTGCCGGCGCGTAGCACGTACTACCGCCATCTACAGCAGCACCTTAACATCATTGCATTGACAAATCGCACCAATAAGCGGGGAATTTGCCATTCTGTTCGGGCGATCAAATTCCCAACTCCAAAGGACAATCCACACTGAGCAAAAAACCTCTTAAGGGTAGGCAAGCAGTGAACAAAGTCATTATCAAGCTGGCAATCGCAGGTCTGCCAGAGGGGAAATCATGGCGGTAGCAGCCGACGGCACAATGACCGGCGACACCAACAACCAGGCCGAGAACAGCAATCTCGATGGTCTTCCCCAGGCACAACCGGCCCCGGGCGGAATGGCTGGCTATGCCCGCTCGCCGCAGGGCCGTCGCATCCTGCTCATCATTGCCGCTGCCGCGACCATCGCCCTGATGGTTGGTATCTGGCTGTGGAGCCAGAAGGTAGAGTATCGCGTCCTGTTCTCCAACTTCAATGACCGCGACGGTGGCGCCATTGTCGCCTCGTTGCAGCAGATGAACGTGCCTTACAAGTATTCCGAAGGCGGTACGGCCATCCTGGTACCGGAGAACATGGTGCACGACGCCCGCCTGAAGCTGGCGGCGCAGGGCTTGCCCAAGGGCGGCAACGTCGGCTTCGAGCTGATGGAAAACCAGAAGCTGGGTATCTCCCAGTTCCTCGAACAAGTCAATTTCCAGCGCGCGCTCGAAGGTGAGCTGGCGCGCTCGGTGCAATCGCTGTCCTCGGTACAGACGGCCCGCGTACACCTGGCCTTGCCCAAGGCCTCCGTGTTCGTGCGCGACCAGCAAAAGCCCACCGCCTCGGTGGTGCTGGCACTCTATCCTGGCCGCTACCTGGACCAGCAGCAGGTCAGCGCCATCGTGCACCTGGTCGCTAGCAGCGTGCCCGAGCTCTCGCCCAAGGCCGTGACGATCGTCGACCAGAACGGCAACCTGCTCTCCGACACCACCAAGCAGGCGCAGACCAATACCCTGGACCCGACCCAGCTGAAGTACGTGCAGGACATGCAGCAGGACATCGTCAAGCGCGTCGAATCCATCATCGCGCCCATCGTAGGCAATGGCAACGTGCGCGCCGAAGCCACGGCCGACGTCGATTTCTCCCGCTCGGAGCAGGCCTCGGAAGCCTACAAGCCCAACCAGGCCAAGGATACGGCTGCCGTTCGCAGCAAGCAGAGCAGCGAAGCCAACAATTCATCCTCGGGGACCTCGGGCGTTCCGGGTGCCCTGACCAATCAGCCGCCGGCACCGGCGACAGCGCAGATCGTCAATCCGGCTGCCGCCAACGGCGCTGCCAACCAGGCCGCGACACCCAATGGCGCGGCGCCCTCGCCCACTGCCAGCGGCAACTCGCGCAAGGACGAGACCGTCAACTACGAGGTCGACAAGACCGTCCGCTATACCCAGCAACCGATGGGCGGCGTACGACGCCTGACGGTCGCCGTGGTGGTGAACTACAAGCGCACCATCGACAATACCGGCAAGATCGTCATGCGTCCGCTGACCGAGGCCGAGCGCAACCAGATCACCGACCTGGTCAAGGAGGCGATGGGTTACAACAAGGATCGCGGCGATTCGCTCAACGTGGTCAACACCCAGTTCAGCACCGACCTGGAACCGGAACTGCCGCTGTGGAAACAGCCGGGCATGATCGACCTGGCCAAGGAAGCAGGCAAGTACGTGCTGCTGGCCGCCGTGCTGCTGTTCCTCTACTTCCGCGTACTGCGTCCCATCGTCTGGAAGCTGTCGGGCCGCGAAGAACGCGAACGCCTGGCCAAGGAAAAGGCCGAGGCCGAAGCCGCCGCCGCAGCCGCAGCGGTGGCTGCCGGCTTCGATCCGGACGATCCGGACGCCATCGTCAACCTCTCCGGCGAGCCAGAGATCGACGAACGCGCGGCCTACAAGGCCAACCTCGAAACCGCCAAGCAGTGGGCCAAGAATGATCCCAAGCTGGTGGCAAGCATCATCAAGTCATGGGTGAACAATGAGTAACGACGGCGTTCAGAAAGGTGCCATCCTGATGCTCGCCCTGGGCGAGGATGAAGCCGCCGAGGTGATGAAGTACCTGGGCCCCAAGGAAGTCCAGAAGCTGGGCGCGGCCATGTCGGCCCTGCGCAACGTCAGCTTCGAGGAAATCAACGAGGTGCTGGAAGCCTTCGTCGCCGAGACCGGCCAGGCCTCCTCGCTGGGACTGGATTCGGACGAGTACATCCGTAGCGTCCTGACCAAGGCCCTGGGCGACGACAAGGCCACCTCCCTGCTCAACCGCATCCTGGGTGGGCGCGACGCCTCCGGCATCGAAAGCCTCAAGTGGATGGACGCGCAATCGGTGGCCGAACTCATCCGCAACGAACACCCGCAGATCATCGCCACCATCCTGGTCCACCTGGAGCGCGACCACGCCTGCGGTATCATCAACAACTTCACGGAACGTTTGCGCAACGACGTCATCCTTCGTATTGCAACCCTGGACGGCGTGCAGCCGGCCGCGTTGCGCGAGCTCAATGACGTGTTGACCAAGCTGCTGACCGGCAACGAAAGCCTGAAGAAGCAACAGATGGGCGGTATCCGTACCGCAGCCGAGATCCTCAACTTCATGTCTGGTGAGAACGAGACCTCGGTGATGAACAACCTGCGCTCCTACGACGAGGACATGGCGCAGAAGATCATGGACGAGATGTTCGTCTTCGAGAACATCATCGACATCGACGGCCGCGGCATCCAGCTGCTGCTGCGCGAAGTCCAGTCCGAGTCGCTGATCGTGGCCCTCAAGGGTGCCTCGCAAGGCCTGCGCGACAAGATCTTCGCCAACATGTCGCAGCGTGCGGCCGAGATGATGAAGGAAGACCTGGAGTCCAAGGGACCGGTGCGCCTGTCCGAAGTGGATGCGCAGCAAAAGGCCATCCTGCAGATCGTGCGCCGCCTCTCCGACGAAGGCCAGATCGTGCTGGGTGCCAAGGGCGAGGACGCATTCATCTGATGCACCTGATGTACATCGTGCAGTTTGCCGTCGGCATGCCGGCCTGAGGAGTCAAGAAAGCCATGCGTGCAAAGATCATCCCCAAGGAAGAAATGACGCCCTACCAGCGCTGGGAGCTGGCGTCTTTCAACGAAGAACCCGAACCGGAGCCCGAGCCGCTGCCGGCGGAAGAGGAATACCTCGAAGAACCGCCGCCGGTGCCGCAGCTGACGGCCGAGCAGCTCGACGCCATCCGCGAGGCGGCACGCCAGGAAGGCTTTGCCGAAGGTCGCGAGCACGGCCTGCAGGCCGGACGTTCGGAAGGCTACATGGCTGGCCTGCAGCAGGGCCAGAAGGAAATCAACGAGGTCATCCAGCATTTCCGCCAGATCGCCGTCAACTTCAGCACCGAAGTGTCGCAATGCAGTGAAAGCATGGCCCCGGAACTGCTGGATCTGGCGCTGGATCTGGCCAAGTCCATGCTCAAGACGGCGCTCAACGTACGTCCCGAGCTGGTGCTGCCGACCGTGACGGCTGCCATCCAGACCCTGCCCCTGCTGCAATTGCCAGCCGTGCTGACGCTACACCCGGAAGATGCCGCCCTGGTGCGCGAACACCTCGGCGAAGAGCTGCTCCAGCAAGGCTGGAAGATCGAAGACGATAGCCACATGGAGCGCGGCGGCTGCCGCGTGGAAACCCGCAGCAACCAGATCGATGCCTCGATCCAGACACGCTGGAAGCGCCTGGGTGAATCATTGTCCCAGCAGCTCGACTGGCTGGATTGAGTGCAGCAAGTGACACCCACCTGAACGGGAGACCCGCATGAACTCCCCGATGCCTTCCCATAGCAGTCTCTGGCAAGCCTACCTGCACAACTGTCGCAGCCTGGTGGCCATGGCCGAACCCACCCAGACCGCCGGCCGGATCACGCGTGTGGCCGGCCTGGTGATGGAGGCGGTCGGCCTCAAGCTGCCCGTGGGCAGCCCCTGCAACGTCCCCCTGCCCAACGGCATGTTGATCGAGGCCGAAGTCGTCGGCTTCCAGGACGAGCGCCTGTTCCTGATGCCGCAAAGCGACGTCGAAGGCATCGTGCCGGGCACCCGCGTCTTCCCGGTCGAGCCGGTCAAGCCGCCGCCGCGCACCGGCCCGATCACCTTCACGCCGCGCCGCGTGGACGAACACAGCCGTCGCCTGCCGGTGGGCGATGAATTGCTGGGCCGCGTGCTCGATGGTGCCGGCCGCCCGCTGGACAGCCTCGGCCCCTTGCATACCGAACGCTCCGCACCGCTGGCGGTGCGGGCCGCCAATCCGCTGGGTCGCGCACCGATCCGCGACATCCTCGATACCGGCATACGCGCCATCAATTCGATGCTCACCGTCGGCCGTGGCCAGCGCATGGGGCTGTTCGCCGGCTCCGGCGTGGGCAAGAGCGTGTTGCTGGGCATGATGGCGCGCTATACCAGCGCCGACGTGATCGTGGTGGGCCTGATCGGTGAACGCGGTCGCGAAGTGAAGGAATTCATCGAGCAGATCCTCGGCGCCGAAGGCCTGGCGCGCTCGGTGGTCGTGGCCGCACCGGCCGACACGCCGCCGCTGATGCGCCTGCAGGGTGCCGCCTACTGCACCTCGATTGCCGAGTACTTCCGCGACCAGGGCAAGGATGTGCTGCTGATCATGGATTCGCTGACCCGTTATGCCATGGCGCAGCGCGAGATCGCGCTGGCCATCGGCGAGCCGCCCGCTACCAAGGGTTATCCTCCCTCGGTGTTCGCCAAGCTGCCCGCACTGGTCGAGCGCGCCGGCAACGGCGACGAGGGTGGTGGCTCGATCACCGCCTTCTACACCGTGCTCACCGAGGGCGACGACCAGCAGGATCCCATCGCCGATGCCGCCCGCGCCATCCTGGACGGCCACATCGTGCTCAACCGCCAACTGGCCGAAGCCGGGCACTATCCCGCCATCGATATCGAACAATCGATCAGCCGGGCCATGCACAGCATTACCGATGCCGACCACCAGCGTCGTTCGCGCCACCTGAAGCAGCTGTATTCGCGCTTCCAGCGCAACCGCGACCTCATCAGTGTGGGCGCCTATGCAGCCGGCAGCGACCCGATCCTGGACGAAGCCATTGCCTTATTGCCAAGAATGGAAGCGTTTTTGCAACAGGGTATCGACGAGCAGGCCAATGTATCAGAGAGCTTGAGGCAACTTACCGCTCTATTCGGGTGATTGAGAGCTGCGGCGCAAAAATATAATCCATACCATCATGGCTACTCCCTCCGCACTTGATACGCTGATCGAATTGGCGACCAAAGAGACCGACGAAGCGACCAAACGCCTCGGCCGGGCTATTCGCGTGAGCGAGGAAGCGCAACAGAAGCTGGTGATCCTGCAGCAATACCGCGATGACTACGCGGCCCGCTTCCAGGAAACCCTGAGCAATGGCCTCACGGCGTTGAGCTACCGCAACTTCCAGTTGTTCATCGAGAAGATCGATACGGCCATCGATGGCCAGGAAGATGTCGTCAACAGCAGCCGGCAGCGTGTGGCCGAAGCCCGCGCGGCATGGCAGGCCTGCGAACGCAAGCGCATGTCCTACGACACGCTGGCCGCGCGCGCCAGGGAGCAGCAGTTGCAGAAGGAAAACAAGCGCGACCAGAAGTCCATGGACGAGCATGCGTCCCGGATGAC
>JAFAMT010000102.1 GCA_019233085.1 Herbaspirillum sp. | reverse complement strand
CGGTTAATAATGGCTATGCCAACGCCCATACATCCCCACCATGAAATTGAACGACATTACGAACGCTGCCAAAACAACGCCACCAGCAACGCCCATTTTTTGCCTGCCCCAGCCCCAGCGCTGCCGCCAGGCAAGTTTTCCGGCGGATAAAAACGGACCAAACGGAGACAACCCACAATGAACGCCCTGAACCAATTCTTCCGACTGGAAGAGAACGGCACGACCGTGCGCACGGAACTGCTAGCCGGCCTGACCACCTTCCTGACGATGGCCTACATCATCTTCGTCAACCCCAGCATCCTGGGCGACGCCGGCATGCCCAAGGACTCGGTCTTCGTCGCCACCTGCGTCGCTGCCGCCGTGGGCACCCTGATCATGGGCCTGTACGCCAACTACCCGATTGGCCTGGCCCCCGGCATGGGCCTGAACGCCTACTTTGCCTACGCCGTGGTCAAGGGCATGGGCTTCCCCTGGCAAGCCGCGCTGGGCGCGGTGCTGATCTCGGGTTGCCTGTTCCTGGTGGTGAGCGTGCTGCGCATCCGTGAAGTGATCATCAAGAGCATCCCGCAATCGCTGCGCACCGCCATCCCGGCCGGCATCGGCCTGTTCCTGGCGATCATCTCGCTCAAGAGTGCCGGCATCGTCGCCGCCAACCCCGCCACCTTCGTGACCCTGGGCGACCTGCACCAGCCGGCCCCGGTGATGGCCATCATCGGCTTTCTGGTGATCGTCGCGCTGGACCGTCTGAAGGTACGCGGCGCCCTGCTGATCGGCATCCTGCTGGTCACCGTGCTGTCCTTCCTCTTCGGCGGCAACCACTTCTCGGGCATCTTCGCCGCCCCGCCCTCGATTGCACCGACCTTCCTGCAGCTGGACATCAAGGGCGCCATCTCCATGGGCCTGTTGAACGTGGTGCTGGTGTTCTTCCTGGTGGAACTGTTCGACGCCACCGGCACCCTGATGGGCGTGGCCACCCGCGCCGGCCTGATGAAGGAAGGCAAGATGGCACGCCTGAACAAGGCCCTGATGGCCGACAGCACCGCCATCGTCGCCGGCTCCCTGCTGGGCACTTCCTCCACCACGGCCTATATTGAAAGTGCGGCTGGCGTGCAGGCCGGCGGACGCACCGGCCTGACCGCCGTGGCCATTGCCGTGCTGTTCCTGCTGTGCCTGTTCATCGCTCCGCTGGCGGGTGTGGTACCGGCCTACGCCACCGCACCGGCGCTGTTCTTCGTGGCTTGCCTGATGCTGCGCGAACTGGTGCACATCGACTGGGACGACACCACCGAGTGCGTGCCGGCCGTGATCACCGCGCTGGTCATGCCCTTCACCTACTCGATCGCCAACGGCCTGGCGCTGGGCTTCATCAGCTATGCGGGCCTGAAGCTGCTGACCGGTCGCGTCAAGGACGTGTCGGTGGTAATCTGGATCATCGCTGCCATCTTCCTGTTCAAGCTGATCTATCTCGGCGGTGAATAAGCCAACGAAAGCAGCAAGGCAGTAGAGGTATCCGACCAGGCGGCCTGTGCACGAGGCCGCCTCGTCGGGATTGTGAAAAGAGGAAGCCCGACGATCGTCTGCAACAATATCGCGCGGACAATCCGTTTCCTCTTTTGACAACCCCGGCACGTTTCTTGAATGCCATTCTGGCCAAGGGAGACACCACAGGCAAGCCGGCGCACCACGCGTGCGGCCTGCCTGAAAGCAGATCCAATAATAAGAAGCACGCCCCACGATACGCCCTGGAGCGCGCCATAAAGCAGACTGTTTTGTAGACAATCACCAGAGTAAAGCTATGTCAGAGACGAATCGCCCCATCCAGTTCTACTATCGCGGCCAGACCCACGAAGTAGCAGGTCAACCCAATACCCGCACCGTCTTGCAGCATCTGCGCGAAGACCTGCATTGCACCGGCACCAAGGAAGGCTGCGCCGAGGGCGATTGTGGTGCCTGCACCGTGGTCGTCGGCGAATTGCGCGGCGACCGGCTGGAATTGAAAACGGTCAATTCCTGCATCCAGTTCCTGCCCACCCTGGACGGCCGGGCGCTGTTCACCGTGGAAGACCTGAAGCAACCCGACGGCTGCCTGCACCCGGTGCAGCAGGCCATGGTCGAATGCCATGGCTCGCAGTGCGGTTTCTGCACGCCGGGCTTCGTGATGTCGCTGTGGGGCCTGTACCTCAAGCATGAACGCGATGGCATCACACCCAGCCAGCGCGAGATCGACGACACCCTCTCCGGCAACCTGTGCCGCTGCACCGGCTATCGTCCCATCGTGGAGGCGGCGCGCCGCATGGGTGAACTGCCGGCCGTGGAATTCGACCGCGAGCAGGTCAAGGCGGCCTTGCGCGCCATCGACCGCGACACCCCGCTGTCGCTCACGCACGCCGGCCAGACCTTCCACGCCCCGCGCACGCTGGCGCAACTGGCGCAGTTGCGCAACGACCTGCCCAAGGCACGCATCCTGGCCGGCTCCACCGATGTGGGCCTGTGGGTGACCAAACAGATGCGCGAGCTGGGCGACATCATCTACATCGGCCGCGTCGAGGAATTGCGCACGATGACGGTGGGCGATGGCGTCCTGGAAATCGGCGCCGGCGTTTCGCTGGAAGAAGCCTATGGCGAAGCGGCCCGTCACTATCCGGAAGAACTGTCGGAAATGTGGCAGCGCTTCGCTTCCATGCCGGTGCGCAATGCCGGCACCCTGGGCGGCAACGTGGCCAATGGCTCGCCCATCGGCGACTCCATGCCCTGGCTGATCGCACTGGGCACGCAGATCGTGCTGTACGGCGTGGACGGCCAGCGCGTCATGCCGCTGGAAGATTTCTACCTGGCCTACCAGAAGTCGGCCCTGATGCCCAACGAAGTGGTGCAGGCGGTGCGTATCCCGCTGCCGCGCGCCGATGTGCGCTTCCGGGTCTACAAGCTCTCCAAGCGCTTCGACCAGGATATCTCGGCGGTCTGTGCCGCCTTCGCCCTGCGCATGGAGGGTGACACCATCGCCGAGGCGCGCATCGCCTTCGGCGGCATGGCGGCCACGCCCAAGCGCGCCGCCCAGGCCGAGGCACTGCTGCAGGGCGGTGCCTGGAGCGAGCCGCAAGTGCGCGCGGCCATGGCCGCGCTGGCGCAGGATTACGCGCCGCTGTCGGACATGCGCGCCAGCGCCGCCTATCGCCTGCGCACCGCGCAGAACCTGCTCTATCGCTACTGGCTGGAAACCCGCAGCGAGGCCCCGCTGGCGCGCCAGGAAGTGCGCGCCTTCGCGGTCAGCGCAGCCTGACCAGCCCATCGACAGAATCCGCAGGAGATTGCCATGAACAAGCACACCGAACAATTCCTCTCCACCCTGGTGCAGCCGCCCAAGGACTGGGCCGCCGTGGGCAAGCCGCATCCGCATGAATCGGCATTGCTGCATGTGACCGGCGAGGCCACCTATACCGACGACATCGTCGAACTGCAGGGGACGCTGCATGCTGCCCTGGGCTTGTCGCAGAAGGCCCACGCACGCGTACGCGGCATCGACCTGAGCCAGGTCAAGGCTGCGCCTGGCGTGGTGGCCGTCTTCACGGCTGCTGACATTCCCGGTGAGAATGAATGCGGCGCCATCATCCATGACGATCCGGTACTGGCCGACAGCCTGGTGCAGTATGTGGGCCAGCCGATCTTCGTGGTGGTGGCCGACAGCCACGACCACGCCCGCCGCGCCGCGCGCCTGGCCGTGGTCGACTACGAAGAGCTGGCGCCCATCCTGACCCCGCGCGCAGCCCATGCCGCGCAATCCTATGTGCTGCCGCCGATGCACCTGAGCCGGGGCGAGCCGGCGGTGGCCCTGGCGCTGGCGCCGCACAAGCTGCGCGGGCAATTCGATGTGGGCGGGCAGGAACAGTTCTACCTGGAAGGACAGATTTCCTACGCCATCCCCAAGGAAGGCCGTGGCATGCATGTCTATTGCTCGACCCAGCACCCCAGCGAGATGCAGCACCACATCGCCCACGTGCTCAACGTGGCCTCGCATGATGTGCTGGTGGAGTGCCGCCGCATGGGCGGTGGCTTCGGTGGCAAGGAATCGCAGTCGGCGCTGTGGGCGTGCGCGGCGGCGGTTGCGGCGGCGCGCCTGCGGCGTCCGGTCAAGCTGCGTGCCGACCGCGACGACGACATGATGGTCACCGGCAAGCGCCACTGCTTCGCCTATGACTATGAGATCGGCTACGACGACAGCGGCCGCATCCTGGCCGCCAAGATCGACATGATCTCGCGCGCCGGTTTCTCGGCCGACCTGTCGGGCCCGGTGGCCACGCGTGCGGTCTGCCACTTCGACAATGCCTACTATCTGTCGGACGTGGAAATCCACGCCATGTGCGGCAAGACCAACACCCAGTCCAACACCGCCTTCCGTGGCTTCGGCGGCCCGCAGGGTGCGCTGGCGATCGAGTACATCCTGGACGAGATCGCCCGCAACCTGGGCCGCGATGCGCTGGAGGTCCGCCGCAACAACTTCTACGGCCCCAGCGACGCCGAGGGACCAGAGGCCCGCAACGTCACCCACTACGGCCAGAAGGTCGAGGACAATGTCATCCATGGCCTGGTCGACCAGCTCGAACGCACCAGCCGCTACCAGGAGCGCCGCCTGGCCGTGGCCGAATTCAATGCCGCCAACACGGTGCTCAAGAAAGGCCTGGCGCTCACGCCGGTGAAGTTCGGCATTTCCTTCAATGTGCCGCACCTGAACCAGGCTGGTTCGCTGGTACACGTCTATACCGATGGCTCGGTGCTGGTCAATCACGGTGGCACCGAGATGGGCCAGGGCTTGAACACCAAGGTGGCGCAGGTGGTGGCCCATGCGCTGGGCGTGCCGCTGGAGCAGGTGCGCTGCACCGCCACCGACACCAGCAAGGTGGCCAATACCTCGGCCACCGCCGCCTCCACCGGGAGCGACCTCAACGGCAAGGCGGCGCAGGACGCCGCCCTGCAGATCCGCGCGCGCCTGGCGCAGGTAGCCGCCAAGCGCTTCGGTGTGGCCGAGTCCGAGATTCGTTTTGCTGATGGCCTGGTGATGGCGGGTGATCAGTCGCTGGCCTTTGCCGAGCTGGTGATGCAGGCTTACCTGCAACGGGTGCAATTGTGGTCCGACGGTTTCTATTCCACACCCAAGGTGCATTGGGACGCCAAGCGCATGCATGGCCATCCCTTCTTCTACTTCGCCTATGCGGCGGCGGTGTCGGAGGTGGTGATCGATACCCTCACCGGCGAATGGAAACTGCTGCAGGCCGACCTGCTCTATGACGCCGGCGAAAGTCTCAACCCGGCACTCGATGTGGGCCAGGTCGAGGGTGGTTTCATCCAGGGCATGGGCTGGCTGACCACCGAGGAACTGTGGTGGAACAAGGACGGCAAGCTGATGACGCATGCCCCCTCGACCTACAAGATCCCGGCCATCTCCGATTGCCCGCAGGCCTTCCGAACCGAGCTGTACCAGAACAGCAATGTGTCCGACACCATCCACCGCTCCAAGGCGGTGGGCGAGCCGCCGCTGCTGTTGCCGTTCTCGGTGTTCCTGGCCATTCGCGACGCGGTCTCGGCGGTGGGCGGGCATCGCGTCAATCCGCCGCTGCGTGCCCCGGCCACCAGCGAGGCCATCCTGGATGCGGTCGATGCCGTCCGTGCGGCCAGCCTGCCGCAGTAAGCCAGTCAGCCAGCGCAACGGAGAGCAATCATGACGACATGGCTTGCCGCATTGAGAAAGATGCAGGAAACCGCGACACCGGCTGTGCTGGTGACGGTGGCGCAGATCCAGGGTTCGACGCCGCGCGAGCCCGGGGCGCGCATGCTCTACACGGCCCACGCCCAGTTCGATACCATCGGCGGCGGCCACCTGGAGTGGCGCGCGGCGCAGATCGCGCGCGCCATGCTGGAAGCTGATGCCAGCGAGCTGCCGGGCCAGCGCCGGCTGGAGCGTATCGCGCTGGGCCCCAGCCTGGGCCAGTGCTGCGGCGGGGTGGTCTTCCTCAGCTTCGAGCGCGTCGCCTGCGACGCCGCCGGGCTGGCGACCTGGCAGGCGCTGGAACAATCATGGTCCAGTGGACATGACCTCTGGCGGGCCTTGCCACTAGACCATGCCGATCCGCTGCTACTGGTCGAGACCGATGGCCAAGCCTGCCAGCTTGACGGCCCCGACCACGGCCTGCCGGTCGAGGCCCTGCGCAACACGCGCCAAACCCACCTGCTGCGCGACCGCGACGGCCGCCGCTGGCTGCTCGACCTGTGCCGGGCACACCAGCCGCAGGTGGTGCTGTTCGGCGCCGGCCATGTGGGCGCGGCCATCGTCAAGGTGCTGGCCAACCTGCCCTGCCGTGTGCTGTGGGTGGATGAGCGCGAGGACATGTTCCCGGCCGACCTGCCCCCGCAGGTCAGCATCGAGGCCACCGACGTGCCCAATGCCGCGGTCGACATGGCCGAGCCCGGCGCGTATTATCTCGTGATGACCCACAGCCACGCCCTCGACCAGCAACTGACCGAGCGCATCCTCAAGCGCGAGGATGCCGCCTGGTTCGGCCTGATCGGCTCCTACACCAAGCGCAAGCAGTTCGAGCATCGCCTGGCCGAGCGTGGCTTCAGCGCCGCGCAACTGGAACGCATCACCTGCCCCATCGGCATACCCGGCATCTATGGCAAGGAGCCATCTAGCATCGCCATCGCCGTGGTAGCGCAGCTGATGCAGCTGTGGGAACTGCGCTTCACGCAGCCCAAACCCAAGGGATACACACCGTCCTTGGTCACACACGCTCTGGACGGCAGAGGCTGAAGGAACACCCTGCCGTCACCCCTCCCGGGAATCCACCCTCCTCTCCCACGCTGTGGAGCGCTTCGGATTCCCGTCTCGATTCCACCCTCTCCCTTGATGGAAAGCATCGCCACGGCAGTGCCTTCCAGTATGATGACCACTGAATCGACGGCCTGCGCACGCCCATGCGCGCCGGGCCGCACGCATTGAGGAAACGCCATGAGCACAACCCTGCAAGCCTATCGCGCCAGCCTGCTGTACTTCACCAACGACCCGGCCTTCGACGAACGCGCCACCCAATGGCACAGCGACGGCCTGTTGCTGGTGGCCGACGGCAAGATCCAGGCCGCCGGTGACTACGCGCAACTGGCCGCCACCCTGCCGCCGGGCACCCCGGTCCAGGCACTGCCGGGCAAGATCATCTGCCCCGGTTTCATCGACACCCACATCCACTATCCGCAGACCGACATCATCGGCTCGCCCGCCCCGGGCCTCTTGCCCTGGCTGGACAACTACACCTTCCCGGCCGAGCGCCGCTTCCAGCAACCGGAGCATGCGGCCGAGGTAGCCGACTTCTTCCTGGCCGAACTGCTGCGCAACGGCACCACCAGCGCGGCCGTGTATTGCACCGTACATCCACAATCGGTGGATGCCTTCTTCCAGGCCAGCCATGCGCGCAACCTGCGCATGATCGCCGGCAAGTGCCTGATGGACCGCAACGCGCCGGACTTCCTGCGCGACAGTGCCGAGCGCGGGGTGCGCGAGAGCGAGGAACTGATCGGCCGCTGGCACAACAAGGGACGCCAGCACTATGCGATCACAGTGCGTTTCGCGCCGACCTCCACGCCCGAGCAGATGAAGCTGGCCGGCGAGCTGGCGGCGCAGTATCCGGATGCCTACATCCAGACCCACGTAGCCGAGAACACCGACGAAGTCGCCTGGGTCAAGGAACTCTACCCCGATGCGCGCAGCTACCTGGACGTCTACGACGGCTATGGCCTGATGCGCCAGCGTGCCCTCTATGCGCACTGTATCTGGCTGGACGACCAGGACCGCGCCCGCATGGCGGCCACGCAGTCAGCCGCCACGATCTGCCCGACCTCCAACCTGTTCCTGGGCAGCGGCCTGTTCGACTTCGCCCGTGCCGATGCGGCGCGGGTGCCGCTGTCACTGGCCACCGACGTGGGCGGCGGCACCAGTTTCTCGATGCTGCAGACGATGAATGAGCTCTACAAGGTCGCCCGCATGGGCGGCACCTACCTGCCGGCGCAGCGCATGTTCTACCTGGCCACGCTGGGCGGGGCGCGCGCCTTGCAGCTGGAAGGGACTATCGGCAGCTTCACGCCCGGCTGCGATGCCGACTTCATCGTCCTCGATCCGCAGGCAACGCCACTGCTGGCACGTCGCAGCGCCACCACCGAGAACCTGGAAGAGCAGTTGTTCGCACTGGCCATCCTGGGTGATGACCGGGCCATTGCGGCCACTTATTCGGCGGGGGTGAAGGTGCACCAGCGCTAACAGCTTCACAATCGCCCTCCATCATCTGGCCCGGCTTGTCCTCGCGGTAAGCCGGGCTTTTTTGCGTGTGCTTTCTTTTAATTTTTTTCCAACTTTTTCGTAACCTCCCGACGGCGGATGGGTGGAGCATCCAGACTTCCATGTATCTCACGAGCAACATCAATTGATTTTCTACCTAACAAAACTTATCAATTGATTTACATTGGAGTCCATACGATGTCTGCTACCCGTTTGCAGGTCCAAGGTTTTCTCAAGCAACTGGCTGCCGCCAACCCGAAGGAGATCATCCTTTCGCGCCAGCGCAAGACCCTGGAATTTCTGGATGAACTCGACTTCGACATGCGCGACGTGGTCAAGGAGCTAAGGCAGCTGCGTGTGGAGGATTTCAGCTACGGTCCCAGCCAGAACGACTGGGGTGTGGGCTGGGTGTGGCACTTCGGCAAGGGGGTCATTCAGTGGGCAGAAGGGAAACAGGTGGTTCATCGGGTGTACATCAAGCTCTGCCTGGTGCTCAGCAAGGATGGCCGCAAAACCACTTGCATGTCTTTCCATCCACCTGAAAAGACGATGACCGTCCCCTTCAGCAGGCCACCCGTTCGATGGAGCGTCTAATGGACAGCAAGCTTTTCGATATCTGCCCCAACTGTGCCGGTGAAGGTACGGTGCAGGCCGTGAATACGACAGAAACCCGCACCGTCAACAAGGAAGCCTTCGAGGTCCCAGTCACCTACTTCGCCTGCCAGCGCTGCGGAGAAAGTTTCCAGACGATGGAGATGGACGACAGCCTGGCCGTGGCGCGCGACCTGTATCGCGACAAGCACGGCATGGTACGGCCGGCGCAGCTGACGGCCTGGCGCAAGTCGCTCGGACTGTCCCAGGTCGAACTGGCCGCCGTACTCGGCTGGGGCGTGGCCACGGTGAGTCGCTACGAGAATGGCAAGCTGCAGTCCGAGGCCCACGACAAGGCCATGCGGATGGCCATGCGCTCCCCCGACACCCTGCTTGAGCTGACACGCAATGCCTCGACACTGACGGCCATGGTCCGCGAACGATTGCAGCGGGAATTGCAGGCCAGGGCGGGGGCGGCAGGCCTGGAGCGGGCCTTCCTGGCCGGCTGTCGCAGCGCGCCCGGTGAACATATCGATCTGCCCAAACTGGCGCAACTGGTGCTGCTGCTGAGTGATCGCGATGGCGTGTTCGTGACCAAGCTCAACAAGCTGCTCTTCTACAGTGATTTCAAGGTCTACAAGGAACGGCGGCGCAGCCTCTCGGGGCTATCCTACGAGCGCCTGCCGTTCGGGCCGGTGCCGTCCAATTTCCGACTGCTGTTTTCCCTGCTGGAACAGCGCGGCGACATCCGGCAGGTGGATGTACGTGTTGGCAACGCTGAAGGTACACAGGTCATGGCCTTGCGTGCGGCCGATCTCAATGGTTTCGATGAGGAGGAGTTGACTGCGGTCCTCGCCATCAAGAAACGCTTCGGCAGGATGAGCGCCACCGAAATCTCCGAGGCATCCCATCAGGAGCAGGCTTGGATAGAGACGCCAACGGGCGCCACGATCTCCTACGAGCACGCTGCCAGCCTCAGCGTCTGAACCGCCTCAACGCGGCTGGTAAAGATAGAGGAAGGCATCCACGGCGCGCTCGGCGGAGTCCTGCAGGGCTTGCGGGGCGACCTCGGTCACCACGTTGAGCATGCGCGCTTCCATCCACTCCGCCTCCACCAGCGCGCGGAATTGCAGGGCGGCGATCCAGGCATCGCTGGCACGTAGCTTGCCCTCTTGCATCCTGACCTTGAGGAAATCGGCGATCTTGGTCCAGCCGCGCTTGGGGCCGCGCTCGTAGAGCATGGGGCCCAGCTCGGACCTGCCGGCATAGTAGGACGCCAGGCGCTTGACCGCGATCACCTCGGGCCGGAAGATCACCTGCAGGTAATGACGCGCCAGCCGCACCAGGGCCACGCGCAGGTCATCCTCGGTGCGCAGGGCCATGAAGGCTTCTTCGAACTGGCAACCGACCTGCTTCATCATCACTTCGACAAAGATCTCTTCCTTCGAGCTGAAGTAGTTGTACAGCGTGGCCTTGGAGCCCCCGATGCGGGCCGAGATCTCGGCCATGGAGGCGCCTTCGAAGCCGATCTCGTTGAACACCTCGCCGGCGATGTCGATCATCGCCTGCCGACGTTCCTCACTTTTCTTGCGCATGAATTTTCCTGTGGTGCGGGCCGCATCCGCGACCGATCCCGAATTATAGGCGGAGATACCATCCAAAGCCGCCGGTTTCACATCAATTCCCCGCAAAAAATCACTGTTGCGGCGTCGCCGCACAAAGACGAGTAATTTCTCGCAATGAGCCTTGACTATTCCAGAAGCTCAATACTATACTGAACTGTACAGTTTTATAACAAAGTATTCTTCACTCCTCTCTCCACGACCATGAACAGACATTCCTCTCCCGACCGCAGCGGCCCGACCCGGCCCGGCCTGCGCATGGAGCGGCGCCC
>JAFAMT010000464.1 GCA_019233085.1 Herbaspirillum sp. | reverse complement strand
CCGCGATAATCCTCTTCGCTCAGCTTGTAGCGCTGGATCATGGTACCCATGGCGCCATCGAGGATGAGGATGCGCTGCGACATCAGGTCGCGCAGCAGCAGTTCGGTCTGGCACAGTTCGTTTGGTTTCATCTGGCGTTTTTCTCTGGTTACGGCAACAATGCGGCCTTGCCCCCGCCGGCGGGTCAAAAAAACCGGTCAGGGAAGGACCGGTTTTCAGGCGAAAAATAGACCCAAATTATACGCGAAAGCGCCCCCCTTCCCCGTACGGCCGGCCTTTGCGGCCAGCCTTCGTTGCCATACTTTAATTTTTTATAAAGATGACAGACCATCAACCCATCCTGATCCTGACCGCCCTGGAAAGCGAACTCAAGGCCGCCGATGCCCCTGCCGGGGTGGAGGTAGTGTATTGCGGGGTGGGCAAGGTCAATGCCGCGCTGCATGCCACCCGCGCCATCCTGGAACGGCGGCCACGCGCGGTGATCAATTTCGGCACGGCCGGCAAGATCGATCCCCTGCATGATGGCCTGCTGGAAGTGGCCGCTGTGATCCAACGCGATATGGCGGCCATGCCGCTGGCGCCACGGGGAGTGACGCCGCTGGTGGACCAGGCGCAACAGCCGCCGCGCCTGGAGTCCGGCTATCCGGGCGTGCTGTGCGGCACCGGCGACAGCTTCGTGACGGCCGCCGATGAGTGGCTGGTGGCGCAGCAAGTGGACCTGGTGGACATGGAATTGTTTGCCATCGCCCGCGTGTGCCACCATTTCGGGCTGCCCTGGCGGGCCTTCAAGTTCGTCACCGACGGCGCCGACGACGATGCCGCCGATGACTGGCAAGCCCGCGTGCATCTGGGTGCGGAGCTGTTCTGGCGGCATCTGCCGCACGTGCTCAAGCAGTACGCCTGAGTACACCCCGGCTCAAGCGAAGCGGCCACCTTCCAGCGGGAAACCCTTCAGGAATTCCGTTGCCGGCAGGCGCTTGCCGCCGGGCTTCTGCAGTTCGGTCAGCAGCAATGCGCCCTCGCCACAGGCCACCACGATGCCGGCCTGGGCATCGGCCGAGAGGACCTGGCCGGGTTCGCCCTGCTGCGCCACCGTCACCGGACGCGCCTGCCACAGCTTGACCACGGTGTCGCCGAAGCGCCCGGTGGCGCCGGGGAAGGGATTGAAGGCGCGGATGCGGCGTGCCAGTTGTTCTGCGCTCTGGCTGAAGTCCAGCGCAGCCTCTTCCTTGGCGATCTTGGCGGCGTAGTTGGCGCCCTCTTGCGGCTGCGGGGTGGCCGGCAGTGCGCCGCGCTCCAGCTTCTCGATGGCCTCCACGATCATCCTGCCGCCCAGCGCGGCCAGCTTGTCGTGCAGGCTGCCGGTGGTGTCTTCGGCGGTGATGGGCAGGCTTTCGATCAACATCATCGGACCGGTATCGAGGCCCTCTTCCATCTGCATGATGGTGATGCCGGTCTCGGTGTCGCCCGCTTCGATGGCGCGATGGATGGGGGCGGCGCCACGCCAGCGCGGCAACAGCGAGCCGTGGATGTTGATGCAGCCGTAACGCGGGATATCGAGCACGCTGCGCGGCAGGATCAGGCCATAGGCCGCCACCACCATCACATCATGCGGCGTGGATTGCAGCAGCGCATGGGCATCCTGCGCGACCTCGGGATACTTGCCGTTCAGGCGCAGCGAGACCGGCTGTGCCACCGGCGTGCCGTGCTTCAAGGCGCATTGCTTGACCGGCGAGGCCTGCAGTTGCATGCCCCGTCCGGCGGGGCGATCGGGCTGGGTCAGTACCAGGGTGATCTCGTGGCCAGCAGCGTAGAGCGCTTCGAGCGCGACGGCGGCGAATTCCGGCGTACCGGCAAAAATGATCTTCATGAAAAACTCCAGGCGCGGCCACGGCCGCCAGATTTACGAATTGCGTGTCTTGTGCGGGGCGTGGGCAAAGGCCATATCGTACAGCCAGTTCGGCAACAGCCTGAGCAGCTTGGCCACCACACCCATCTGCCACGGAATGACACGATAGCTCACGCCCTCGGCGATGCTGGCCACGGCACGCTCGGCAAAGCGTTCCACCGGCATCAGGAAGGGCATACGGTAGGTGTTCACGCGGGTCATCGGGGTATCGATATAGCCGGGCGCGATGGTCACCACCTTGATGCCGGAGGCACGCAGTTCCACCCGCAGCGATTCGCAATAGCTGATCACGGCCGCCTTGGAGGCGCTGTAGGCCTCGGCGCCGGGCAGGCCGCGGATGCCGGCCACGCTGCCGATGCCCACCAGCCGGCAGCGCCGTCGCTGTGCCTCGGGCAGCGCCTTCATGCGCGCTACGAACGGCGTAAAGGTGGCGAAGGTGGCCGTGACATTGACGGCTAGGATGCGCTCGAAGGCGGCCAGGTCTTCCTGGTATTCGGTCAGGGTGCCCTGCGAGATCCCCGCATTGGCGATGACCACATCGGCGCCGCCGAACTCGGCCATGAAGGACTCGGCGGCGGCAGCCAGCGCGGTGTGATCGGTGACATCGAGGGCATAGACGCGATGTCGCTCCGGATGAGGCAGGCTCACGCGCAGGGCTTCAAGCTCGGTCTGGCGCCGGGCCACCAGGCCCAGGCTGGCCCCCTGTGCCGCATAGGCGCGCGCCAGCGCCATGCCGATACCGCTGGAAGCACCGGTGAGGAAGACCCGCAGCGGCCCGGTCAGCGTAGGAAGGGTTGGCATGCCTGCTCCTCGTAGCAATACAAAGCGCGACGGTGCGCGGTGAAAATGAAAACGGCCCGCGCCCTTGCGGACGCGGACCGTCGGCGGTAGGCCAGGCTTACTTCTTCTTGGCTGCCGCGCCGCCGGACTTCTCGGCGGCGGCCTTGACCACCAGGTGATCCATCACCTGCAGGGCCGCGGCCTGCTGCATCGATTCGGGCTGGTTGGCCAGTGCCACGCCGACCACCGAAGGCGAAGTCACGTAGCGGCCATCGATGGCGATCATCGGCACGCCATCGACCTTGTAGGCTTCCTGCAGCTGGGCGGCGCGACGGACCTTGGTCTGCACGCCGAAGGAATTGTACAGGTCCAGGAATTTCTGCTTGTCCAGGCCGATCTTCTCGATGTAGGCCAGGATGGTCTTGTCGGTGTTGACGCGCTGACCTTCGACGTGGATCGCCTGGAAGATCTTGGGGCCCAGCTCTTCCGCCTTGCCCATGGCCTCCAGCGTGTAGTACAGCTTCTGCTGCGGCACGAAGCTGTCGCGGAAGGCCACCGGCACCTTCTTGAAGTTGATCTTGTCACCCTGCTTCTTGACCCAGGCCGTCAGCGACGGATCCCAGGCCGCGCAGTGCGGGCAATCGAACCAGAAGAACTCGGTGACCTCGACCTTGTTGCCCGAATCGGTCGGCTGGGCCTGCTCCAGCACACGGTAGTCGCTACCCACCTGCGGATTGGCCGGGGAGGCCTGGACACCGACGCTGGCCGACCAGGCCAGCACGCCAAAGCTGACGGCTGCCAGCAGCTTTTGATGAAAACGCATGGTATTACCCTCTCTGATGGATGTTCGGTAAGGCCCGCCAGGACTGGCCAGCCTGCCCCGCCGGCGGCGCCGGCTATCCCTGTCCGGCGTCGCTGGCTTGCTCGCTACGATCTTTTATTTGGGAATGCGCACGATGGCGGCATCGACCCCGTTATCGGACAGCTTGCTGCGCGTACGGTTCATCGCATCGGCATGCTCGAAGGGACCGATGCGCACGCGATAGAGCACGCCGCTGTCGGCGGTGCGTTCGGTCACCTTGGCTTCGAAGCCCAGCAGGGCCAGCTTGGCGCGGGCGCTGTCGGCATCGGCCTGGTCAC
>JAFAMT010000005.1 GCA_019233085.1 Herbaspirillum sp. | reverse complement strand
ACCTCGGCGGCATAGGCGCTGGGAATGGAGAGCCAGGCATTGACCAGGGGCAGGCCGTTCTCCCATTTGGTCCTAAGGTCGTTAGGGCGCATGTCCGTTCCTTTCGCATGGAGTGAGGGCGATCACTTGAGCCAGTGACTGGTGCTGGGCATCAGTTCGGTGCGGCACAGGTAGTCGCTGGCATCGAGCGCCACGCCACGGGCGCCGACGGCCGCCTTGATCGTTTCGGTAAAGCGCGGGCGCTTGCGCTCGTCACCGGCGCAGATGAGCAAGAGTTCGACATCGCTGCCGGATGCATTGGCAAAGCAGCGCCAGGCGTCACCGGGGATGGACAGGGTGTCCTGCGCCTCCATCACCACCTCGCTGGAGGCGTCTTCGTTGAAGGCCACGCGCACGCTGCCCCGGATGCAGATGACCACCATCTTCTGGCTGATCGCGAAGGGACCGGCCTGCTGTCCGGCCGGAAGCTTCAGCCATTCGATGGAGAAGCCCTGCGGGTCCTGCACCCTTGGTCGCTGGTTGCGGTCCTGGGTGATGCCGTAGCCGATCACCGGCGCCAGCTGGCTGGCATGGCCGGGCAGGCAGGCGTCGAGCAGCGCGTTGCTGCTGAAGGCGCGATCCTCGGCGGTGGTGACGCGACCACGCATTTCCTCCGGCGAGACCTTGCGCAGGCGCACCACCTCTTCGGCCGGGAACGGCGGCATCCATTGCAGGCCGGGCGGCAGGGTCTGGCCTGCGCGGCGATCGACCAACTGGTTGTCATCGGCCAGGTAGAGACCGGTCTGATTGGCCTGGTCCATGATATCGGGACTCCAGATGACGCCGCCGGTGTCATCGCCTCCCAGACAGGAAAACAGCCAGCCATCGTCCGGTCCGACATTGGTGAAGCCACGGAAGATCCAGGTGGGCAGGCAGACGATATCGCCAGCCTTGAGCACATACTGACCTTCTTCGCCCTTGGCGCCCCAGCGCAGCAACCACTCGCCGCGGGTACAGATGAACACTTCGCTGGTGAAGTGGATATGCAGGTTATTGGTGATGCCATGCGGCATGGCGGCGGCACCGATGTTGAACCCGTGCGGTTCCCTCAGGTTCACCACCTGGCTGGCGCTTTGCGTCACGCCGGGACCGATGATGGAGTAGTTTTCCTTGGGCATGGAACCGGGCAGGCGGCAATCCAGGAAGGCCTCGTCACAGGCGACGTATTGCGCCTTCCTGATGTGGCGTGCCTGGGCTTGTTCTTGAGTCAGATAGAAAGTCATCGCATTGCTCCTTTGTCAGTGATTAATCCGGTCGCCGCTGTGCGCGTCGAACCAGTAGAGTCGTTCCGGGCGGATGCAGAAGGCGATGGGGTCGCCTTCCTTGACGCGCTCGCCCTTTTCCAGCTTGGCCACGAAATACTGTCCCTCCAGCTTGACCGTCACCAGCGTGTTGTCCCCCAGCAGTTCGAAGGCATAGACCTCGCCCAGCAGCTGGGCCGAGCCCGGTTCCCTGGCCAGTTGCACATCCTCCGGACGCACGCCCAGGATCAGCTTGCCCTCGCGTGGCGGCTGCACCGCGACCACATGGCCGCCGCCGACCAGGAAGCGGCCATGGTCGCCATCACCGTGCAACAGGTTCATCGCCGGCGAGCCGATGAAGCCGGCCACGAAGGCGTTGGCGGGACGGTTGTAGATGTTTTCGGGGGTATCGATCTGCTGCAGCACGCCCTCCTTCATGATGGCCACCCGCGTGGCCAGGGTCATGGCCTCGACCTGGTCATGGGTGACATAGACGGTGGTCACCTCCAGCTCGCGTGCCAGATGGCGCAGCTCGGCGCGCATGGTGCCGCGCAGCTTGGCATCCAGGTTGGACAGGGGTTCATCCATCAGGAACACGCGCGGCTTGCGCACGATGGACCGCGCCAGCGCCACGCGCTGGCGCTGGCCGCCGCTGAGTTCGGCGGGCCGGCGCTCCAGCAGATGCTGCAGCTCCACCCGACCGGCGGCGTGCCGCACGGCAGCCGCGATCTCGCCCGCCGGCTGGCCGCGCAGCTTGAGCGGATAGGCGATGTTGTCGCGCACCGTCATGTGCGGATAGAGCCCGTAGTTCTGGAACACCATGGACACGTCGCGCAGGCGCGGCGCGATGCCGTTGACGCGTTGCTCATCGAAATACAGGTCGCCGGAAGTGGGTTCCTCCAGGCCGGCGATCATGCGCATGGTGGTGGTCTTGCCACATCCCGACGGCCCCAGGAGGACCAGGAATTCGCGGTCCTCGATCTGCAGGTCGAGATTCCTGACGGCGTGGAAGCCATCCCATTTCTTGTCTATGCCTTGCAGGCGCAGCGTGGTCATTCTGTCTTCTCCATTCTTGATATTGGCTGGGCTGATAGGGGGTGCGCTATCGCACCGAACCCTGGGTCAGGCTCTTGATGAATTGTTTTTGCACCGTCATCGACAGCAGGAACATGGGCAGCGCGATGATCATCCCGGCCGCCGCCATCAGCTCCCACAGGTCGCCGCGTTCGGTCCGCAACGCCACCAGGGCGATGGGCAGCGTGACCGCGTTCTGCTTGGAGGTGATGAGGGCGAAGATGAACTCGTTCCAGGTCAGCGTGAAGCTGAAGACGGCCGAGGTGATGATGCCCGGCAGCGCCGTGGGAACCACGATGGTGGCGATGAT
>JAFAMT010000482.1 GCA_019233085.1 Herbaspirillum sp. | reverse complement strand
CGGTTGTCCACTTGCTGGTTGTCGCGGAAGGTACCGGACTGGCGCAGCAGCTGGTCCACCAGGGTGGTCTTGCCGTGGTCAACGTGGGCGATGATGGCGATATTGCGAATTGCGCGGATATTGTTTGACATGGTGAATGTGGGTTGGGATGCCGATTCTTGGAAGGCGCGCATTATAGCATGTTGCGACGCATGAACTTTGAAAAAACCTGTATTTTCAACAGCTTGCCGGCCTCTGGTGGTGCTGCTGCCAGCGGCCCTGCAAGCTGCTTGCCTGCCTTGACGCTCAGGCGGTCGAGATCAACCGCTCGGGTGCCAGGATGGCGTATTCCTGCAACAGCCCGGTGCCCAGCAAGGCGGCGTCCGAACTGCGATAGACCCGCACGCGGCCGGTCTGCTCCGGTACGGCCACGCCTTCCTTGCCCAGCGGCAGGCGCTGGCCGTGCAGGAAGCGGCGCGCCAGATCATCGCTGAGCTCGACGGCAGGGAAGCTGCGCAGCAAGCCATCGACGGGCAACAACATGGCCTTGCGTGATTCGACGTCGCCCGGGGCGTCGAACTGTTCCAGCGTGACCGCGCCCTCCAGCGTCAGCGGGCCGACACCGATGCGGCGCAGGGCGTTCAGATGCGCGCCACAGCCCAGGACCTCGCCAATATCTTCACCCAGCACGCGGATATAAGTCCCTTTGCTGCAAGTGACGCGGATACGCAACATTGGCGCCTGGTAATCCAGCAACTCCAGCGCATGGATGGTCACGTCGCGCGCCTCACGTTCCAGCGTGATGCCGGCGCGGGCGTATTCGTACAAGGGCTTGCCGTCGCGCTTCAAGGCCGAGTGCATGGGCGGAACCTGGCGGATCGGGCCGCGAAACTGCGCCAGGGCGGCTTCGATCTGCGCCACGCTGACCTCCACCGGCCGTTCGCCGATGACCTGCCCCTCGGTGTCGCCGGTATCGGTACGCACGCCCAGCTGCACCAGGGCCTCGTAGGTCTTGTCGGCTTCCAGCAAGTCCTGCGAGAACTTGGTGGCTTCGCCGAAGCACAGCGGCAACAAACCCGTGGCAAACGGATCCAGGGTGCCGGTATGGCCGGCCTTGGGCGCGTTGAGCATGCGCTTGGCGCGGATCAGCGCGTCGTTGGAGGACAGGCCCACGGGCTTGTCCAGCAGCAGCACGCCATGCACCGGCACGCGCGGAGGACGCGGCGGCCGTTGCGGCTGGCCGCGCTTGCTGCGCTTGCCCTGCTCCGGCGCGCTATCGGGGGAAGCGGACGCGAGGTCCGCCGTCATGTTGTCAGCCATGAAATGCAAGACCGGCCTCGCGCCCCGAAGAAGGGATCGCAGACCAGTTCGAAGAGGATGAAGAAAGCTGCAATGCTACGCTGCAGCCGACGCTTGGCTCAGGCCTCGTCGTCCGAGTCCTTGGCGCGGGTGGCGTTGGCCTCGTCGATCAGGCGCGACATTTCAATGCCGCGCGCGGTCGAGTTGTCGTGCACGAAATGCAGTTCCGGCAAGGTATGGATGGTCAGGCGCCGCCCCAGCTGGGTGCGCAGGTAACCGCCCGCCTTGCGCAGTCCGGCCAGGGTGTTCTTGATCGCATCCGGGTTGTCCACCAGCGTGGTGAAGAAGACCTTGGCGTGCGCGTAGTCCGGCGTGACTTGCACTTCGGTAATGGTGATCATGCCCACCCGCGGGTCCTTCAGCTCGAAGGCGATCAACTCCGACAGATCGCGCTGGATCTGGTCGGCCACGCGCAAGCCGCGCCCGGGAATGGATTTGCTATGTTTTGCCATGCTTTAAAAAAACAATCCGTCGATGGCTTGGCGGGAGGATTCCCGCGTTGCTGCGACGGATCTTGCCAGTGAAGCCGGCGCATCCATCAGGATACGCCGGCATATTGCCTTTTTACAGGGTACGGGCGACTTCCTGCACTTCGAAGATTTCGAGCTGATCGCCCACTTCGATGTCGTTGTAGCCCTTGAGCGAGAGACCGCACTCGAAGCCCGACTTGACTTCCTTGACGTCGTCCTTGAAGCGCTTGAGCGAATCCAGTTCGCCGGTCCACACCACCACGTTGTTGCGCAGCAGACGCACTTGCGAGCCGCGCTTGACCAGGCCTTCGAGCACGTAGCAGCCGGCAATGGAGCCCACCTTGCTGACCACGAACACCTGGCGGATTTCCACCAGACCCAGGGCCTGTTCGCGCTTTTCCGGCGACAGCATGCCCGACATCGCGGCCTTCACCTCGTCCACCGCATCATAGATGATGTTGTAGTAACGGATGTCCACGCCAGAGGCTTCGGCCAGCTTGCGTGCAGACGCGTCGGCACGGGTGTTGAAGCCGATGATGACGGCCTTGGAAGCAACAGCCAGGTTGACGTCGTTTTCGCTGATGCCACCCACGGCGGCATGCACCACCTGGACGCGCACTTCGCTGGTGGAGAGCTTCTGCAGCGACTGCACCAGTGCTTCCTGGGAACCTTGCACGTCGGTCTTGATGATCATCGGCAGGTTCTTGACCTCGCCTTCGGTCATCTGGTCGAACATGTTTTCCAGCTTGGCGGCCTGCTGCTTGGCCAGCTTCACGTCGCGGAACTTGCCCTGGCGGAACAGGCCGATTTCGCGCGCCTTGCGCTCGTCGGTCATGACCACCACTTCTTCACCGGCGGAGGGCACTTCGGTCAGGCCCTGGATTTCCACCGGCAGGGACGGGCCTGCCTCGGAGATGTTCTTGCCGTTTTCGTCCAGCATGGCGCGCACGCGGCCATAGGCCGAACCAGCCAGCACGACGTCACCGCGCTTCAAGGTACCGGATTGCACCAGGATCGTTGCCACCGGGCCACGGCCCTTGTCCAGCTTGGCTTCGATGACCAGGCCACGGGCCGGCACGTCCACCGGTGCGGTCAGTTCCAGCACTTCGGCTTGCAGCAGCACGTTTTCCAGCAGCGAGTCGATGCCTTCGCCGGTCTTGGCCGATACCGTGATGAACGGGGCATCGCCACCGTATTCTTCCGGCACCACTTCTTCGGCGATCAGTTCCTGCTTGACGCGGTCGGGGTTGGCACCCGGCTTGTCGATCTTGTTGATGGCCACCACCAGCGGTACGCCGCCAGCCTTGGCGTGGGCGATCGCTTCCTTGGTCTGGGGCATGACGCCGTCGTCAGCCGCCACCACCAGGATGACGATGTCGGTCGCCTTGGCACCACGGGCACGCATGGCGGTGAACGCCTCGTGGCCCGGGGTATCCAGGAAGGTGATCATGCCGCGCGGGGTTTCCACGTGGTAGGCACCGATATGCTGGGTAATGCCACCGGCTTCACCCGACGCCACCTTGGTGCGACGGATGTAGTCCAAGAGCGAGGTCTTGCCGTGGTCGACGTGACCCATGACGGTGACCACCGGCGCACGCGGCAGCGCCTCGGCGTCGGCGTGTTCTTCGCCTTCGACCAGCAGCGCTTCCGGATCCTCCGCCTTGGCGGCGTGGGCACGGTGACCCATTTCTTCCACCACGATCATGGCGGTTTCCTGGTCCAGCACCTGGTTGATGGTGACCATCTGGCCCAGCTTCATCAGGTGCTTGATGACCTCGGATGCCTTCACTGCCATCTTGTGGGCCACTTCGGCCACGGTGATGGTTTCAGGCACGTAGACATCGTGCACCACGGCTTCGGTGGGCACCTGGAAGTTGCTTTCGCGCTGGTCATCGCCATGCGAATGACGACGGCCCTTGGGGCCGGCACGCCAGCCATCGCGACCACCGCCACCGGTGGCGCCGCGCGACTTCATGCCGCCGGTGCCACGCTTCTTGGCGTCATCCTGCCAGGTCGAGGAGACATTGGCCGACTTGATCGACTTCTTGTCTGCCGTCGGTGCGGCGGGCTTCTTCTCATCCTTCTTGTCGGCCGGCTTGGCGCCAGTGGCCGGCTTGTGCAGCGTGCCTTCGGAGGTCTTGGCAGGTGCCGGCGCCGGTTCGGGCGCCTTGATGACGCGACGCGGCGCATTCATCATGGCCTTGATCTGTGCCACTTCGTCTTCCACGGCCTTGCGCGCGCGATCGGCGGCAGCGGCACGGTCAGCCGCTTCCTTGGCGGCAGCGTCGGCCTTCTTCTTGGCTTCTTCGGCGGCAGCGCGCTTCTTTTCTTCGGCGGCCGGATCGACTGCCGGGGCAGCAGCAGCGGCATTGGCCGCAGCAGCCGGCGCGACGGCCTTGGCCTTCGCGGCTTCTGCCGCAGCAGCGGCGGCTTCGGCAGCCTGGCGCTTGGCTTCGGCTTCGGCGGCTTCGCGGGCGCGCTGCTGTTCCAGCTCGGCGGCCTTGGCCTGGGCGGCACGTTCGGCTTCGAGCTGGGCCAGGCGTTCTTCCTGGGCCTTCAATTCAGCCTGACGGCGAGCCTCTTCCTGCTCACGTTCCTGCGCTTCGACAGCCGGATCGCGTGGGACCGCCGCAGCACGCGCTGCGGTTTCTTCCACGGTGGGCTCGTCACGCTTGATGAAGGTACGCTTCTTGCGCACTTCCACCTGGATCGTGCGCGATTTGCCGGTTGCATCGGCCTGCTTGATCTCGGTGGTTTCCTTGCGGGTCAGCGTGATCTTTTTCTTCTCGCTTTCCGGCGCGGCGCCGCGCGCACGGCGCAGGTGTTCAAGCAGGCGGTCCTTGTCTTCCTTCGACAGGGAGTCGGATGCAGAGCTTTTCTCTACACCGGCCGAACGCAGCTGGGTCAGCAGCAGATCGGCGGGCATTTTCAGCTCGGTGGCAAATTGGGCAACGTTGTTACTCGCCATTCAGTCCTCTTTTCTATGTGGCTCGGCAGATGATGTGGAGACGCACCGCTTCTCAGCGGCCTTCGACTGCGCTCCATGCCTTGGCCTGCAGGGCCTTGGCGCGCTCATCGTATTTGGAATCGATGAGCTTCATTTCATCGTCGGTCACATCTTCAAATGCATTTTCAATCAGTTGGCGCGCGCGCTCGGAAGGCAGGGCCAGGATCGCGCCGAATTCGTCATAAGCCAGGCCGGCGAAGGCCGACAGCGTCTTCACGCCAGCCAGGCCCAGCTTGCCGGCCAGCACACGGTCCAGGCCCTCGAAGTTGATCAGCTCCTCGTCCATGCCTTCCAGGCCTTCTTCGGAGGCGATCGCTTCGGTCACCAGGGCGTCGCGGGCGCGGTTGCGCAGCTCATTGACGGTCTCTTCGTCGAACGATTCGATCTCGAGCATCTCGGTGATCGGCACGTAGGCGATTTCTTCCAGGGTCGAGAAACCTTCCTCGACCAGGATGTCGGCCACTTCCTGGTCAACATCGAGCTTTTCCATGAACAGCGTACGGATCAGCGCGGTCTCGGCCGCCGACTTGTCGGCCGATTCCTCGGCCGTCATGATGTTGATCTGCCAGCGGGTCAGTTCCGCTGCCAGGCGCACGTTCTGACCGCCGCGACCGATGGCGATGGCCAGGTTCTCTTCGTCGACCACCACGTCCATGGCGTGCTTCTCTTCATCGACGACGATGGAGCTGACGTTGGCCGGCGCCAGCGCGCCGATGACGAACTGCGCCGGGTCTTCCGACCACAGCACGATGTCCACGCGCTCGCCGCCCAGTTCACCGGTCACGGCCTGCACGCGCGAACCGCGCATGCCCACGCAGGTACCGATGGGGTCGATGCGCTTGTCGGCGGTGTAGACCGCGATCTTGGCGCGTACACCCGGGTCACGGGCGGCGGACTTGATTTCCAGCGAGCCTTGTTCGATTTCCGGCACTTCCAGCTCGAACAGCTTCATGATGAATTCAGGCGCCGTGCGCGACAGGATCACCTGCGGGCCACGGGCGCTGCGATCCACGCGCAGGATGTAGGCACGCACACGGTCGCCGATACGCAGGTTTTCCTTGGGGATCATCTGGTCGCGCGGCAGGCGGGCTTCGATCTTGCCGGACTCGATGATGGCGTCACCGCGCTCCATGCGCTTGATGGTACCGGTCACCAGGGCATCGCCGCGGGCCAGGAAGTCGGCCAGGATCTGCTCGCGCTCGGCGTCGCGGATGCGCTGCAGGACCACCTGCTTGGTGTCCTGGGCAAAACGGCGGCCGAACTCGACGGACTCGATAGGATCCTCGATGTATTCATCCACTTCGATATCGGGGAACTGGTCACGGGCTTCGAACAGCAGCACTTCCTGGTCAGGCAGTTGCAAGCCGGCCTCGTCGGGCACCACGTGCCAGCGACGGAAGGATTCGAACTCGCCGCTTTCGCGATCGATCGAGACGCGAATGTCGACCTCGCCTTCATAGCGCTTCTTGGTAGCCTGCGCCAGGGCATGCTCCAATGCGCCGAAGACGACTTCCTTATCGACGTTCTTCTCGCGCGCCAGCGCATCGACCAACAACAAAATTTCGCGACTCATCCTTTGCGACTCCTAAAATCGACCTGCGGCACCAGGTGTGCCTTATCCACATCGGCCAGCGTGAAATTCAACACGGCAGCCGACCCATCGTTTGCTTCAAATTCCAGTACCAGTTCCTCGCCCTCGGGGGTGCGCAACACGCCTTCGTAGGTCTTGCGGTTGGACGTGCCAGGCAGCGGCACGCGCAGCTTGACGACGGCTTCGCAATCGACGAAGCGCACGAAGTCCGAGAACTTCTTCAGGGGGCGGTCCAGCCCCGGCGAGGATACTTCCAGACGCTCATAGGCCACATCTTCCACGGTGAAGACGTGCAACAGCTGATGCGTCGCCTTCTCGCAATCCTCGACCGTGATCGAACGCGCTTCTTCTGCCTCGGGATCGAACGGGAAATCGATGAAGACGCGCACCAGGCCGCGCGGCGCCTTCTCGAACTCAACCAGTTCGTAGCCAAGGCCCGAGAGGGTGGATTCGATCAGTTCCAGCAATTGCAAGACTATTTCTCCATCAGGACGCCGGACTCATCGAAAAGGCCGGCATCGAAAATTGATCAGCAAAAAAAAAATGGGCATCTGCCCATCTTTTGTTATCTCTACGCAAATCGAGATCACACATCACGCGAACCGCCTTACTCCACTGAATCTTGGCACAGGCGGATCTTTCAATGATTTATCACATATGCGATTCGCGGCAGGTTGCGTTTAACTAACACATTATAACCGAACCAGGTAGCCGCAGCAAACCCGGAGTGGTCCAAAATGTAGACGAAGCACCAAAAACGTCCATAAAAAACGTCATCGCTGCACTCCCTGCGCACCGGCCATTGCCAGGCACGTTGGCCGCGCCGCCATTTTCCGCGCGGCAAGCCGCACGATGGCGGCGACGGCCGCGTCAACAGATCACCGGATCAACGACCGCCGCGACGACGGTTCATGCCGGGCAAGCCACCCAGCATGTAGTTGGCCGCAGTATTGCCATTGCGTTGCGGGCGATTGCCACGACGCTGGCCATTGCCGGCATCGGGGAAGCCCAGTGCGGTCTGCAGCGGATCCGGTTGGCGGCTCTTGGATTGGCCACCCCCCTTGTTGCCGCCGTAGTTGCCGCCCTGATTGCCACCCTGGTTGCCGCCGCCGTAGCCGCCGCCAAAGTTGCCACCACCGCTGCGCCCCTTCTGCGGGCCCTTGTTCTGCATGGCGTTGCCGCGCGGTCCATTGTTGCCCGGACCCTTGCCAGCATTGCCGGCGTTACCGGCATTGCCGGACTTGCCTTCGCCAGCCTGCTTTTCCAGGCCGCAGGCTGCCATCAGGTTGCGCACGGCGTTTTCTTCCAGTTCTTCCCAGCGACCGCGCTTCAGGGTCTGCGGCAGCGTCATGGCGCCGTAGCGGGTACGGATCAGGCGCGAGACGGTCAGGCCGACCGCTTCGAACATGCGACGCACTTCGCGGTTACGGCCTTCGCCGATGGTCACGCGGTACCACTTGTTGACGCCTTCGCCACCGCCATCGGCGATGCGCGAGAATTGCGCCGGACCGTCATCGAGCTCGACGCCGCTCAGCAGCTTCTGGCGCATGCCCTCCTCCAGTTCACCCAGGGTACGCACGGCGTATTCACGCTCGATGTTGTAGCGCGGGTGCATCAGGCGGTTGGCCAGGTCACCGGAGGTGGTGAAGAGCAGCAGGCCTTCGGTATTGAAGTCCAGGCGACCCACGGCCAGCCACTTGCCGGCCTTCATGGTGGGCAGGCGGTCGAAGACCGAGCTGCGGCCTTCCGGATCGGCGTGACTGACGATCTCGCCGGAGGGCTTGTGATACACCAGCACGCGCGGCGGGCGCTTGCTCACCTTGCGCTGGATCAGCTTGCCATTGATGCGCACGGCATCGGTGGGCAAGATGCGCTGGCCGATGTGGGCCGGCTCGCCGTTGACCGACACGCGGCCGGCGACGATCAGTTCTTCCATGTCACGGCGCGAACCCAGGCCTGCGTCGGCCAGCACCTTGTGCAGCTTGGGCGCATCGTCCTCGGCGGTCAGGTCGCGGCGACCATTCTTGCCACGCATCTGGTGCGGCTGGCGACCGCCAGCCTTGGCACCTTCGTCGCGATCATAGGCTTCGGAGGTCACGTAGGAGAAGATGTCATCGACCGGTTCGGCGGCGCGCAGGCCCAGTTGCGGGGCCTTGGGCTTCTTGCCGTTCTTGTCGAAGTTCTTCTTGCCTTGCTGCTGACCTTGTTGACCTTGCTGTCCCTGCTGGCCACGGTTCTTGCCGAACTGGCCGCGCTGCTCGGGAGCGGCCGCCTCGTCCTTGCCGGCCGGCGCGCCTTCGGCGCCTGCTGCGGCACGCTGGGCGGCGCGGTTGTTGCGCAGGGCGCGCGGACCGCGCACACCGCGACGGGCAGGCTTGGCCCGATTCGGATCCAGCGGCGCATCCAGCAGGACCGGCGGCGCCACGACTTCCTCGCCCACGGTGACGATGACCTTGGGCTGCTCGGCCTGCACTGCCTCGACAGGTGCCGGGGCCGGGGCAGCCTCCGCCTTCTTGGCACGCGGTGCACGGGCCTTGGCCGGCTTGGACGGCGCATCCATTTCCAGGCTCATCTGTGCCGGTGCAGCAGCCACGGCAGCCACAGCCTCGACCGCCTCGGCGGCCTGCTCGGACTTCTTGGCACGCGGCTTGGTGGCGCGCGGTTTCTTTTCCGCTGCCGGGGCAGCATCCACGGCGCTCACCGCAGCGGCAACGGCCACCGCCTCTTCGCCTTCGGCCTTCTTGGCGCGCGGGGCGCGCTTCTTGGGCGCAGGCGCCGCCGCCTCGACCGCTTCAGGCGCGGACGCCGGGGTATCGGCCGCAGCCGCAGTCTTGCGGGTGCGCTTCTTCACCGGCTTCTCGGTAGCAGCGGCGTCGGCCGCGACGGGTTCGACGTTGTGCTCGTCTTTGGAACTAGTTGGCTTCATTCTTCGGATCTTGATGTGGCGGACGCGCGTCGTCTTCCCGCTCCTCGGCCCGCTCGGTGGTGTCGTTATGCTCGCCGGCCGCTTC
>JAFAMT010000490.1 GCA_019233085.1 Herbaspirillum sp. | reverse complement strand
CCGATGGCGTTGACCAGGGTATAGGCCAGGTACAGCCCCAGCAGGTAGAACGAGCCATGGGCGAAATTGACGATGCGGGTGACGCCGAAGATCAGCGACAGGCCGGCCGCCACCAGGAACATGGCGGAGGCATCGGCCAGGCCGTTGAGCAACTGGACGGTGAGGCTGGCCAGGGTCATGGAATCAAGCGGAATCAGTCTGCCGGACGCAGTTTCCTGACCTCGGCATCGGGCAGTTGCAGCGAGGCACCATCGACATAGCCGAAGCTGGTCATGATGCCCTTGCCATCCTTGATGCCGGTGCGGCCGACGAAGGCACCCAGGGTCGATTGATGGTCCTGGGGACGATAGACGATGGGCGCCACGGGCGTATCCACCTTCAGGCCCGAGAAGGCGGCGGCGAGCTTATCGGCGTCGGTGCTGCCGGCCTTGCGGATGCCGGCGGCAATCGACATCAGGGCGCTGTAGCCCACCAGCGAGCCGTTGCGCGGGTAGTCGTTGAATTTCTTGCGATAGGCGTCGACGAATTTCTTGTGTTCCGGGGTGTTGATGGCGTACCAGGGATAGCCGGTCACGATCCAGTTCTGCGGGGCTTCGTTCTTCAGCGGGTCGAGGTATTCGGGTTCGCCGGTCAGCAGCGACACCACTTCGACGTTGTCGAACAAGCCGCGGGTATTGCCTTCGCGCACGAACTTGCCCAGGTCGGCGGCGAACAGGGCATTGAAGATGGCATCCGGCTTGGCATCGGCCAGCGCCTGGGTGACCGCGCCGGCATCGATCTTGCCCAGCGGCGTGGCCTGCTCGGCGACGAATTCGACATCGGGCTGGGCTTGCTTCAGCAGGGTCTTGAAGCTGGCGACGGCAGACTGGCCGTATTCATAGTTGGGATAGACGATGGCCCAGCGCTTCTTCTTCAGCCTGGCCGCTTCCTTGACCACGGAGGCCACCAGCATGTAGGTGGAAGGCCGCAGGCGATAGGTGTACTTGTTGCCGTTCTGCCAGACGATCTTGTCGGTGAGCGGCTCGGCAGCAAGGAAGAACACCTTGTGCTGGCGGGCGTAGTCGGTCAGGGCCAGGCCGGTATTGGAGAGGAAGCCGCCAAAGAGCAGCGCCACGCGCTCGCGCGCCATCAGTTCCTCGGCCACCCGCACGGAGTCGCCGGGATTGCCGTTGTCGTCACGGGCCACCACTTCCAGCTTCTTGCCCAGCACGCCGCCGCTGGCGTTGATCTCGTCCTGCGCCATCTCCCAGCCCCGGCGGTACGGTTCCAGGAAGGCCGGCTGGGCCTTGTAGCTGTTGATCTCGCCGATGCGGATGGTGTCCTGGGCGATGGCGCCGCCGGTGGCGCTGGCCAGGATGCCGGCGGTGATGGTCCACAGGATGCTGCGCTGGAAGTTGAACTGGTTCACGTCATTTCCTTCTGGTGAGGTTGCCGGGCTTGCCTGGCGGTCGGCCGAGACAGGCGCGGGCGTAATGATAACCGCTGGCCAGCGCTGGCGCAGGGCGCGCTTGGCGCCAGGGCATGCCGCCGGGTCTTGAGGGCCGTCTTGCCGCCCTACTTCACCCGCTGCTTTTCCAGCTTGCGGGCCAGGGTACGGCGGTGCATGCCGAGGCGGCGGGCGGTTTCGGAGATGTTGAAATCGGTCTCCACCAGCACCTCGTGGATGCGCTCCCATTCCAGCGTCTTGATGGAGGTGGCGCGTGCCGACAGTTCCACCTCGGCCAGTCCTGCGACGTGGCCGAAGGCGGCTTCGATATCGTCGGTATTGGAGGGCTTGGCCAGGTACTGGCAGGCGCCCAGCTTGATGGCTTCGACTGCCGTGGTGATGCTGGCAAAGCCGGTCAGGACCACGATCAGCATGGCCTCGTCGTGGGCGTGCAGCATCTGTACACAGGCCAGGCCGGAGGCATTGCCCCCCAGCTTGAGGTCGACGACGGCATAGCCGGGTCGATGCTGTTTCAGGTGTTCGGCCGCCTCTTCCTGGCTGGCAGCCAACAGGACGGTATAACCACGACGTTCGAACGAACGTCCCAAGGTGCGTGCGAAGGCGGCATCGTCCTCGATGATCAAAAGCAGGCGATCAGCCGGCATGTTGCATTCCCTATTTCTTCTGTTCTATCTACTTTCCCAGACCGCTATTGTAGTGCGAGTCGGGCCCGGGCATTGGCGCTGTCAAAAGAAAAAGGGAATGATCCGCATCAAACACCCACCCGATGCCCTTTGAGGCAGGTCAAGCCCCATCGGCAAAACCGCTGGGGTGGACGGCCAGCGCGGGATCGGCCGGCTCTTCCAGGCTGATCGAGGACAGGGGCAACTCCAGCGTGACGCGCGCGCCGGCGGTGGGCAGGTTGCTGGCCGAGACGCGTCCGCCCAGCTTGCGCGCCACATTGACCACGAAGAACAGGCCCAGGCCGCGTCCTGGCTTACCCTTGGTGGATTGATAGGGCTTGCCGATCTGGTTGATCATCCAGTCCGGGAAACCGGGGCCCTGGTCACTGACCTCCATGACCAGCGAGTCCTCTTCGCGCCGCACTTCCAGCGAGAGCCAGCGTGGCGAGACCTCGAAGGCATTGTCCAGCACATTGCCCAGCATCTGCTTGACGGCCGAGTCGAAGGCCACCGGCAGGTCCTGCTCGATCAGGTTGCGGTAGTCGAATATCTCGACCGGGCGTGACTTGCGCCAGTCGTCGGCGACGCTGTCGAGGAAGGTGTTGAGGGTGGTCTTGATGGACGACTCCCCGCGCGCCTGCCCGGCCGACAGCAAGACGCCGCTGACGATGGATTTGCAGCGCTGCAACTGGGCTTCCATTTCGGTGATGTCTTCCAGCATGTCGGGGCGCTGGCTGATCTCGGGCATGCGCTTCCAGTCGCCCAGGATGACCGAGACGGTGGCCAGCGGCGTGCCCAGCTCGTGGGCCGCGCCGGAGGCGAGCAAGCCCATGCGCACGATGTGGTCTTCCTCGGCGGCGCGCTGGCGCAGGTCGGCCAGCAAGGCGTCACCGGCGCGCAGGTTGCTGCTGATGCGGGTGATGAAGAACACCATCAGCCCGGCATTGAGCAGGAAGCAGATCAGCGTGCCCTCCACATACAGGCTCAGCAGACCCGCATTGTGATCCGGCGGCAGCGCCAGCGGCTCGGAAAACAGCGCCAGCCCTGCCAGGCAGGCCATGGTCACGCCGACGATGGCCCAGCTCGACCAGGGCTTCAGGAGCACGGCCG
Source organism: Herbaspirillum sp. (assembly GCA_019233085.1). GTDB lineage: Bacteria > Pseudomonadota > Gammaproteobacteria > Burkholderiales > Burkholderiaceae_D > Herbaspirillum. The sequence continues at coordinate 46 of JAFAMT010000490.1, read as the reverse complement.
AGAGGATGATCTGCATCAGGTACAGGAAGGCGAAGGGATTGGTGAG
>JAFAMT010000285.1 GCA_019233085.1 Herbaspirillum sp. | reverse complement strand
GCCGAATCCCTTATAATCTAAGGAGTTAATGACTATCGGCGGCAGGCGCCACACTGGCCGCCGTTTTTATTTATGGCAATCAAACACTACCTTCAGTTTTCCGACTTTACGCTTGATGAATACGAGTACGTGATCGAACGTTCCCGTGTGATCAAACGTAAGTTCAAGAATTACGAGCCCCACCACACGCTGGCCGACCGCACGCTGGTGATGGTGTTCGAGAAGAACTCGACCCGCACCCGCCTCTCCTTCGAGGCCGGCATGCACCAGATGGGCGGTGCCGCGATCTATCTCAATACCCGTGACAGCCAGCTCGGCCGCGGCGAACCGGTAGAAGATGCGGCCCAGGTGATGTCGCGCATGTGCGACGTCATCATGATCCGTACCTACGGCCAGGAAATCATCGAACGCTTCGCCAAGCACTCACGCGTGCCGGTCATCAATGGCCTCACCAACGAACAGCACCCCTGCCAGGTGCTGGCCGACGTGTTCACCTTCATCGAGCATCGCGGTAGCATCCAGGGCAAGATCGTGGCCTGGGTGGGTGACGCCAACAACATGCTCTACTCGTGGCTGCAGGCGGCCGAGGTGTTCGGCTTCCATGTCAACGTCTCCACCCCCAAGGGCTACGATATCGACCCGGCGCAGGTGACGCCGGGCAACAAGAACTACACCTTCTTCGCCGACCCGGCCGACGCCTGCCAGGACGCCGATCTGGTCACCACCGACGTGTGGACCAGCATGGGCTTCGAGGCCGAGAACAATGCCCGCCTGAAGGCCTTCGACGGCTGGATCGTGGACCAGGCCAAGATGTCGCGCGCCAAGAAGGATGCGCTGTTCATGCACTGCCTGCCGGCCCATCGCGGCGAAGAAGTGGCCGCCGAAGTGATCGACGGTCCGCAGTCGGTCGTCTGGGATGAGGCGGAGAACCGCCTGCATGTCCAGAAGGCCCTGCTCGAATACCTGGTGCACGGCAAGTTCGACCACTGAAGCACCGGATCGAACCTGCCACCCAGCCCTGCTAGTCCATTCATCATCATCGCAACGTCAAGATCATGTCCAACATCCTGCAATCCGTCCCGGTCAATCAAAAAGTCGGCATCGCCTTCTCCGGCGGCCTCGATACCAGCGCCGCGCTGACCTGGATGCGCCAGAAAGGCGCCGTCCCCTACGCCTATACCGCCAACCTGGGCCAGCCGGATGAGCCGGACTACGACGCCATCCCCAAGAAGGCCATGCAATACGGTGCCGAACTGGCACGCCTGGTGGACTGCCGCGAACAGCTGGCCAACGAAGGTATCGCCGCCCTGCAAAGCGGTGCCTTCCACATCTCCACCGCCGGCATCACCTACTTCAACACCACCCCGCTGGGCCGCGCCGTGACCGGCACCATGCTCGTGGCCGCGATGCGTGACGACAACGTCGACATCTGGGGCGACGGCAGCACCTTCAAGGGCAACGATATCGAGCGCTTCTATCGCTATGGCCTGCTGGTGAACCCCAACCTGAAGATCTACAAGCCCTGGCTGGACAGCACCTTCATCAACGAACTGGGCGGCCGCAAGGAAATGTCCGAGTTCATGATCAAGTCCGGCTTCGACTACAAGATGTCGGTGGAAAAGGCCTACTCGACCGACTCCAACATGCTGGGCGCGACCCACGAAGCCAAGGACCTGGAGTTCCTCAACAGCGGCATCAAGATCGTGCAGCCCATCATGGGCGTGGCGTTCTGGCGCGATGATGTCGAAGTCAAGGCCGAGACGGTCAGCGTGCGCTTCGAGGAAGGCCGTCCGGTCGCCCTGAACGGCAAGACCTTCGAGAACATGACCGACCTGATCCTGGAAGCCAACCGCATCGGCGGCCGTCATGGCCTGGGCATGAGCGACCAGATCGAGAACCGCATCATCGAAGCCAAGAGCCGCGGCATCTACGAAGCCCCGGGCCTGGCCCTGCTGTTCATCGCCTACGAGCGCCTGGTCACCGGCATCCACAACGAAGACACCATCGAACAGTACCGCGACAACGGCCGCAAGCTGGGTCGCCTGCTGTACCAGGGCCGCTGGTTCGACTCCCAGGCCATCATGCTGCGGGAAACCGCCCAGCGCTGGGTAGCACGCGCCATCACCGGCGAAGTGACGGTGGAACTGCGTCGTGGCAATGACTACTCCATCCTCAACACCGAGTCACCCAACCTGACCTACCACCCGGAACGCCTGACCATGGAAAAGGGCGAAGGCAGCTTCTCGGCCATCGACCGTATCGGCCAGCTGACCATGCGCAACCTGGACATCGCCGACACCCGTCAGAAGCTGGCGATCTACCAGGGCACCGGCCTGCTGGACTCCAGCACTGCCGTGTCGCTGCCGCTCTTGGGCAAGGACGAGAAGTAATCCCGATTCAACCAACGCAATTCCTGTGAAAGCGATTTGATGAGCACCCAATTCGACAACGTCACCGTCCTCAAGAAGGGCAATGTGTATTTCGACGGCAAGTGTGTCTCGCACACCGTGCTGTTGGCCGATGGCACCAAGAAGACCCTGGGCGTGATCCTGCCGGCCTCGCTGACCTTCAGCACCGGCGCGCCGGAAATCATGGAAATCAACGGCGGCAGCTGCCGCGTGCGCTTGAAGGGCGAAGAAGCCTGGAACACCTATGCCGCTGGCACCACCTTCAGCGTGCCGGGCAACTCCAGCTTCGACATCGAAGTCACCGAGACCCTGGACTACGTCTGCCACTTCGACTGATCGCGCGTCCCGCAGCAATAAAAAAAACCGTCCGGTAGCGATACCGGACGGTTTTTTTATGTGCCTTGCGCCATCAGTGCATCGGCGCATCAACGCATCAGGTCGTCAGATGAAGACCGGCTCCGGCTCAAGCTGCACGCCGAATCTTTCCAGCACATCGTCCTGGATGGCCTTGGCCAGGCGGGCCACCTCGGCGCCGGTCGCCCCGCCCCGATTGACCAGCACCAGCGCCTGCTGTTCGTAGACACCGGCTTGCCCCATGCTCTTGCCCTTCCAGCCGCAGCGGTCGATCAGCCAGCCTGCCGCCAGCTTGTAGTGAGCGTCATCGACCCGGTAGCTGACCAGGTCGGCATCCTGGGCCAGCAGGATATCGCGCTGGCGGGCCGGCACGATGGGGTTCTTGAAGAAGCTGCCGGCATTGCCGATCTTGCTGGGGTCGGGCAGCTTGCGGGTGCGAATGGCGATGACGGCCTCGGCGATGTCCTTTGGGCCAGGTTGGGTAATGCCCCGTTCCTGCAGCGCCTTGGCCACATCGACATAGTTGGCATTGGCCTGCCAGCGCCGGGGCAAGGCGAAGGTCACATCCAGCACTACCGCCCTATCCTTCAAGGCATGCTTGAAGACGCTGTCGCGATAGCCGAAATGGCAGGCCTGCGCATCCAGCGTGATCAGCTCGCCACTGACCAGGTCGAAGGCGCGCAGGCTATGGAAACGGTCCTTGACCTCGATGCCATAGGCGCCGATGTTCTGGATTGGCGCCGCGCCGACGCTGCCGGGGATGAGCGAGAGGTTTTCCAGCCCGCCCAGGCCCTGCGCCAGCGTCCATTGCACGAAACCGTGCCAGTTCTCGCCCGCAGCGGCCCGCACATAGATGAAATCCTCGTCCTCGCCGCTGATGGCGATGCCGCGCTCTTGCATGTGCAGCACCAGGCCGGCGAAATCCTGCGTCAGCAGCAGGTTGCTGCCGCCGCCCAGCACCAGGCGCGGCAAGGCCATCAGGGCGGCATCCTGGCGCAGGGCGCGCAGGGTCTCGAGGCCATCGACGGCCAGGTAGGCGTGGGCCCTGGCCTCGATGCCAAAGGTATTGAGGCTGCGCAGGGAGACGTCGCGTCGGACGCAAAGCAAGGGCGTGGTCATAGGGCTGGGATTATATCGCTGACGGAGCGGAAATCCTCCGACAGCGGGCCGAGGATGGCGGCGCGGGGCCTAGTCCGTTAAAATCACGGCTCAGAACGCCGGCCGTCGCCGGCTGCAAGAATACAAGGAAAAAGCCATGCCCTCTTTCGATACCGTCTGCGAAGCCAACCTGGTCGAAGTCAAGAACGCCGTTGACCAGGCCAACAAGGAAATCTCCACCCGCTTCGACTTCAAGGGCACCGACGCCCGCGTCGAGCAAAAGGAACGCGAACTGACCGCCTACGCCGATTCCGATTTCCAGCTGAGCCAGGTGCGCGACGTGCTGACCAACAAGATGACCAAGCGCAACGTGGACGTGCGCTTCCTGGACGAAGGCAAGATCGAGAAGATCGGCGGCGACAAGGTCAAGCAGGTCATCAAGGTCAAGAACGGCATCGAGAGCGACGACGCCAAGAAGATCGTGCGCGTCATCAAGGACAGCAAGATGAAGGTGCAAGCCAGCATCCAGGGCGATGCCGTGCGCATCACCGGGGCCAAGCGCGATGACCTGCAGGCCGCCATGGCGCTGCTGCGCAAGGAAATCAAGGATATCCCGCTGGAGTTCAACAACTTCCGCGACTGATGCCTTTCGCCTCGATGTAAAGCAAAACGCCGGCAGCTGCCGGCGTTTTGCATGGTGCGGCAGCCCGCTCGATCAGGCCGCGTCGCGCTCGCCCACCAGGCGGCGTTGCTTGACCGAATCGGCCAGGCCTTGCAGCACTTGCACGCTTTCTTCCCAGTTGATGCAGCCATCGGTGATGGACTGGCCGTAGGTCAGTTCCTTGCCCGGCACCAGGTCCTGGCGGCCGGCCACCAGGTGCGACTCCACCATCACGCCCACGATGCGGGTGTCGCCGGCGGCGATCTGGCTGCCGATGTCGGCACAGACGGGGATCTGGTTTTCCGGCTTCTTGGAGCTGTTGGCGTGCGAGGCGTCGATCATCAGGCGGGCTGCCAGGCCGCTCTTGGCGATATCCTGGCAAGCCGCTTCCACGCTGGCCGCATCATAGTTGGGCTGCTTGCCGCCGCGCAGGATGATGTGGCAATCCTCGTTGCCGGCAGTGGAGACGATGGCCGAGTGGCCACCCTTGGTCACCGACAGGAAGTGGTGCGGCTGGGAAGCGGCCTTGATGGCGTCCACGGCGATCTTGACGTTGCCGTCGGTGCCGTTCTTGAAGCCCACCGGGCAGGACAGGCCGGAGGCCAGCTCGCGGTGCACCTGGGATTCGGTGGTGCGCGCGCCGATGGCGCCCCAGCTGATCAGG
>JAFAMT010000255.1 GCA_019233085.1 Herbaspirillum sp. | reverse complement strand
CATTGCGGCCAGTGCAGCGCCTGCATCACGGCCTGCCCGACCGGCGCCATCGTCGCCCCCTACGAGCTCGATGCCCGGCGCTGCATCTCCTATCTCACCATCGAATTGAAGGGCAGCATCCCCGAGGACCTGCGGCCGCTGATCGGCAACCGCATCTATGGTTGCGACGATTGCCAGCTCTACTGCCCCTGGAACAAGTTCGCCCAGCGCGCCAGCCTGCCCGACTTCGACCCGCGCCACGGGCTGGACAGTGCCAGCCTGGTGGAGCTGTTCGGCTGGAGCGAGGAGCAGTTCCTCAAGAACACCGAGGGCAGTGCGATCCGCCGCATCGGCCACACGCGCTGGCTGCGCAACCTGGCCGTGGGCCTGGGCAATGCCGCGGCTACCCCCTCGCATCGGGGCGACGCGGCCATCGTGGCGGCCTTGCAGGCGCGCCTGGGGCATGAGGCGCCGCTGGTGGTCGAGCATGTCCGCTGGGCGCTGGAGCAGCACGGATACATGGAGTAAAGTGAGCCTCCCACAAGAGGAGGAGAACCCATGACAAGAATGAAACCGCTGGTCGTGCTGGCCCTGCTGGCGGCCGCCCAGGCTGCCCAGGCTGCAACCCCGCAGGAAACCCTCACCGTCCCCGGCCTGCACCAGCGCGCCGAGATCCTGGTAGACCGCTGGGGCGTGCCCCACATCTACGCCGCCAGCGAGCGCGACGCCTTCTTCATGCAGGGCTTCAACGCCGCCCGCGACCGCCTGTTCCAGATCGACCTGTGGCGCCGGCGCGGACTGGGCCAGCTCTCCGAGGTCTTCGGCCCGGCCTACCTGGCGCAGGACCGCGCCACCCGGCTGTTCCTCTATCGCGGCGACATGAAGCGCGAATGGGCTTCCTACGGACCAGGTTCGGAGGATGTGGCGCAGGCCTTCGTGGAAGGCATCAACGCCTACATCGATCATGTGTCGCTGCACCAGGAGCAGCTGCCCTACGAATTCCGCCAGCTCGGCTACCTGCCGGCGCGCTGGCAGGCCGAGGACGTGGTGCGCATCCGCAGCCATGGCCTCACGCGCAACCTGCAAAGCGAGGTCGCGCGCGCCCGCGTGGCCTGCGCGGCCGATCTCAAGTCCGACGAGGTGCGCTCCGGCCTGACCCCGCCCTGGACCGCCCAGATGCCCGAGGGCCTGGACCCCTGCCTGCCCAAGGACTTGCTGCAGGTCTTTACGCTGGCCACGCAGGGCGTGCGCATCACCCGCGAGAGCCTGTCGGCCGCCGCCACCGCGCGCGACAGCCAGCTGGTGCGGCTGGAGCCGGATCCGCTGGCCAATCCCGAAGAGACCATGGAAGGCAGCAACAACTGGGTGGTGGCACCGGCCAGGTCGGCCACCGGCCGCGCCATCATGGCCAACGATCCGCACCGCGCCTATTCGGCCCCCTCGCTGCGCTACATCGCCCATATCAGCGCGCCCGGGCTGGACGTGATCGGGGCCGGCGAACCGGCGCTGCCGGGCATTTCCATCGGCCACAACGGCACCATCGCCTTCGGCCTGACCATCTTCAACATCGACCAGGAAGACCTCTACGTCTACCAGTTGAACCCGGAGCATCCCGACCAGTACCTCTACCAGGGCAAGTGGGAATCCATGCGCGTGCTGCACGAACCGGTACGCATCAAGAATGGCGGGCCCGCCGTGGCTGACCTGATGTTCACCCGCCATGGCCCGGTGATCTACGTGGACAAGGCCAAGCACCGCGCCTACGCGGTACGCTCGGGTTGGCTGGAGCCGGGCATGTCGCCCTATTTCGGCAGCATCGCCTACATGCGCGCCCGCGATTTCAAGCACTTCAAGCAATCGATGCTGAACTGGGGCGCCCCCACCGAGAACCAGGTCTATGCCGACGTGAAGGGCAATATCGGCTGGGTGCCGGGCGGCCTGGCCCCCAAGCGACCCAACTGGGATGGCTTGATGCCCGTGCCCGGGGATGGTCGCTATGAATGGGCCGGTTTCTGGCGCGGCGACCAGCTGCCCTCGACTTACAACCCCAAGAAGGGCTGGTTCGCCTCGGCCAACCAGATGAACCTGCCGCCGGACTTCCCCTATCGCGAGCGCAAGCTGGGCTTCGAATGGACCAACAATTCACGCTTCACCCGCATCAGCGAAGTGCTGGCCAGCCTGCCCAAGGTGTCGCTGCAGGACTCGATGCGGCTGCAGAATGACGACCTGGCCATTCCGGCGCGGCGCCTGGCGGCCTTGCTCAAGCCACTCTCCTCGGAGGAGGCCAATACCCGCGCCGCCCTGGCCATCCTGGGCCATTGGGATTACGTCGAGCGGGCCGATGCGGCGCAGCCGGCGCTCTATGAAGTCTGGCTGTCACGCCACCTGGGCCGGGCCTTCAAGAATGCCGTGCTATCCAAGGCTGCCGCCGACGCCATGGGCGCGCCCGATACCGCCGTGCTGCTCGATACGCTGGAGCAGCCCAGCCCGGCCTTCGGCGCCGATCCTGTCCAGGCCCGCGCCAGGCGCGACCAGGTGTTGCTGGAGAGCCTGGGCGACGCCTATGCGGAAATGGTCAAGCTGCAGGGTGCCGATGCCAGCCAATGGCAATGGGGCAAGCTGCACCACAACCTGATGGCGCACCCGCTGGCCGATGTGGTCGACGAGGCCACGCGCAAGAAGTTGAATGTGGGGCCCTTGCCCAAGCACGGCGGCGCCTATTCGCCCAACCAGTCCACCTATCGCGTCAATGACTTCCGCCAGACCAATGGCCCGTCCTTCCGGGTGGTGGTCGATGTGGGCCGCTGGGACAATTCCTGGGCGGTCAATTCACCGGGCCAGTCGGGCGATCCCGACAGCCCGCATTACCGTGACCTGGCCGAGAAGTGGTTGAAGGGCGAATACTTCCCGCTGCTTTACTCGCGGGCGGCCATCGAGAAGGTGACCGAGCGGCGCATCGTGCTGCAACCCGCGAAGTAGGGCAGAGCCTGTCCCGGCTGGCGCCGGGTCAATGCACCAGCGCCAGCCAGAAGGGAATGGTCGCGGCCGATACCAGCGTGCCGAAGGAAATCAGGAAGGCCGTGAACGGCCCGTTGCCGCCCATGCGCGCAGCCAGGATGTAGCAGCTGGAGGCAGTCGGCAGGCTGCAGAACAGCACCACGATCTTGAACTGCAGCGGCGGCAGTTGCAGATGACGTCCGATCAGGTAGGCCGCCGCCGGCACGGCCACCAGCTTGATGGCGGTGAGCCAGGCCACCACTGCGCGGCTCTCCCTGAGACCCGACAGGCGCAGGCCGGCTCCCACCATCAGCAAGCCCAGCGCAATGGAGGCCCCGCCCAGGCGCGTGAGCACCACTCCGGCCACCTCCGGCAAATGCAGGCCCAGTGCCGAAAACGCCAGGCCGGCGGCGGTGGCCAGCAGCAGCGGATTTTTCGCCAGCTCGCGCAGCAGGCTGCCGTTCTTCGCCGCCAGCGCGTGCACGGCGGCGATATTGCACAGTGGGACGCCGAATCCCAGCAGGATCGCCATCAGGCCCGCGCCTTCCTCCCCGGCCATGCGGGTGGCCAGCGCCAGCGCGATATAGGAATTGAAGCGGAAGGCGGTCTGCATGCCCGACTCATAGGTCATCGGGGTGGCGTGCAGGAAGGGCTTGCCCAGCCAGGTCAGTGCGATCCCGAACAACAGGGCCAGCATGCCGGTCTGCAACAGCCCGCCGGTGACGGCTAGATCGACCTGCAGCCGCGCCGTGGAATGGAACAGCAGCGCCGGGAAGAGCAGGAAGTAGACCAGTTTTTCCAGGCCGGCCCAGAATTCATCGCCCCACCGGGTGATGCGATAGACCAGCACGCCCAGCGCAATGAGGCTGAAATCGGGCAGCAGGAGCTGGAGGATCTCCACGTCGGCTTACTTGAGCAGGCGCGCCAGTTCGACGGCGGTCTTGACGTTCATCTTGTCGAAGATATGGGCACGGTGGACCTCGACGGTACGCATGCTGATGCCCAGCTCATCGGCGATGACCTTGTTCATCTTGCCGGCCAGGATCAGGTCCAGCACTTCGCGCTCGCGCACCGACAGGGCCGCCAGCCGGCCTTGCACGGCATCCTCGGCGCCGCCGGCGCGGGAGCTGGCCAGGGCTTCCAGCACGCGGTCCATCAGCTGGTTGTCGTTGAAGGGTTTTTCGAAGAAATCGAAGGCGCCATTCTTGAGCATGTCCACCGCCATGGGAACGTCGCCATGGCCGGTGAGGAAGATCACCGGCCGGCGATGCAGCAGTCCCTTGGTCTTGAGCTCGTTGAACAGCGCCACGCCGCTGCTGCCGGGCATGCGCACATCGAGCAGCAGACATTCGCCCTCGGCATCGATGCCGGTGGCGCCGGTCAGCGCCGCCAGCAGCGCCGGGCCGCCATCGTAGGCGTTGGCTGCGATATTGCGCGAGCGTGCCAGCCAGGCCAGCGAATCGCGGATGATCTCTTCGTCGTCAACTATGTGCAGCATCGGTGTGCGGGTCAGCGGGTCGCGAGGGCGGGCCGCAATCAGGCCGCGGCAGTCTCTGTTGTTTTAGGAGTCCCCGCTTTGCGCGGGTAGTGAAAACCGGAAGATTGTACCGCCAGCCGGGTTATCGGTGTAAGTGAGCGTGCCGCCGTGGAATTCGATGGTGGTGCGGCAGATGTTCAGGCCCATGCCCATGCCCTCGGCCTTGGTCGAGAAGAAGGGCGAAAACAGGCGGGCGGCCACGTCCTCGCTGATGCCGTGGCCCTGGTCGATGACCGCGACGGTGACCGATTCGGCACCATCGTCATTGCGGGTCAGCTCGGCGGTGACGCGCAGGATGCGGCGCGCCGAGGGCACCGCCGCCATGGCCTGGATGCCGTTGCGGGTCAGGTTCAGGATCACCTGTTCCAGCAGCACCTGGTCGCCCAGCACCGGCGGCAGGGTCGGGGAAACCTGCAATTGCAGCACCACGAAGAATTGCTGGGCCTGCAGTTCGATCAGCGGAGCGATGTTGTCGATCAGCTGGGGCATCAGCAGGCGCTGGCGCGCCGGCTCCCGCTTCTTGACAAACTGGTGCACGCTGCGGATGACGTGGCCGGCACGCTGCGCCTGGGCGTGGATCTTTTCCAGCGCCGGCTGCAAGGCCTGCGGATCGGCATGGCCCTGCTGCATCAGGTTCAGGGCGCCGGTGGTGTAGCTGGAGATGGCTGCCAGCGGCTGGTTCAGCTCATGGGCCAGGGTGGAGGCGATCTCGCCCATGCTGGCCAGGCGGGCGCCGGCCTGCAGTTTTTCTTCCTGGGTCCGGCTGAGGTCTTCGGCGCGCTTGCGCTCGGAGACATCCAGGATGGAACCCATCCAGCCGGTCTGCTTGCCATGCTGGTCCACCAGCGGCGACTCGAAGATCAGCACCGGGAAACGTTCGCCGCCGTGGCGCTGGAAGATGGTCTCGAACTGCGGCGTCACCCGTCCGGCCAGGACATTGGAGAAGCGCTCCTGGTATTCATCCATGGCCTCCGGCGCCCAGTAGGGCATGGGCGGGACCTTGCCCACCAGTTCCTCGGCGGGGATGCCGACCATCTTGCAGAAGGCCGGGTTGACGTAGGTGATGCGTCCTTCCAGGTCACGTGCGCGCATGCCGGTGACGAGCGAATTTTCCATCGCCGCGCGGAAGCTGGCTTCGCTCAGCAGGGCCTCCTCGGCCTTGGTGCGGCGGTTGATGTCACGCCACAGCGCCCACAGGCTCCACAGCAGGCCCAGCGAGAGCACGATCACCGAGCCCACCAGCAGGTTGGGCAAGAGCTTGGGAGCGCTCTTGGTGCTATTGGTATAGAGCACCAGCGTCAGGCCCGGCAGCTCCAGCTCGCGCCGATGGGTGTAGACGTTCAGGCCCGGGCCGCCCGAGGCGCGGCGCGCCACCACGTTGTCATCGGTATCGGTGAGCGAGATCTCATTGTCCTGGGCGAACCACCACGGCACCATCTCGTTCAGGATGCGCGCCACCGCGTAGCTGGCCACCAGGCTGCCGATGTAGTGGTTGTCGCGAAACAGCGGCACGTGGTAATCCATCAGCATCGGCTCGGCGATGCCTGGTGGTACCGCCGGCGGGCTGTAGAGCGGGCGGTGCATCTGGCGCGCGCGCTCACTGGTCATCACCGAGGACTGCGAGAGATCGGCGCGGGTGATGGGGAAGTCATCGGTGGAGCCCACCGGCCGGCCTTCGGCGTTGAACCAGGTCACGCGGTAGAACTCGCGGTTGTTGCGCAGCAGGGCGTTGAGGCGACTGCGGAAATGGTCCTGGTGCAGGCGGCCGTTGATGATCTCGCGACCGATGATGCGCATGCTCTCGTCGTCGCGGCTCAACTGGAAGCGGATCGCCTGTTCCACCCACAGCGAATCGGCGATCAGCTGTTCCAGCCGCTCGCTGGCTTCCATCTGTTGCGCCTGGCGCGGCAGCCAGATCAGCGTGGCCACGAACAGGCAGAGCAGCAGGAAGGGGATGAGCCAGCGCATCCGCGTCTTGCGGCCGGACGCCTGCAGCAGCGAGGCGGCAGTGGCCAGGGGAGCGGTGGGCTGGGGTGGGGGGCTTTTCATGACGCCGCCAGTGTAGCCGCGGCCGTGGGCTTGCGCCAGCCTCGTGCTGGCGGCGCGGGCCGGGTCACAGGATTGTGGTTATCCACAGTTGCCCCAATTTGGTGAAGATATGCAGAATGCCGGGGCGTCATCCGACCCGCGCCAAGGCCTATAAAAAAATCAATAAATCATTTAGATATTTATACCCTCGGGGAGACACCATGAAATTGAAGTCCTTGCTGCTGGCCTGTTGCGCCATCCCGGTCGCGGCCATCGTCAGCACCAGCGCCATGGCGCAGCAACCCATCGTCATCAAGTTCAGCCACGTGGTGGCCAACGACACGCCCAAGGGCAAGGCTGCCGAGCGTTTCAAGGAACTGGCCGAGAAGGCCACCCACGGCCGCGTGAAGATCGAGGTCTATCCCAACAGCACCCTGTACAAGGACAAGGAAGAACTGGAAGCCCTGCAACTGGGCGCGGTGCAGATGCTGGCGCCGTCGCTGGCCAAGTTCGGCCCGCTGGGCGTGAAGGAGTTCGAGGTCTTCGACCTGCCGTATATCTTCCCCACCAAGGAAGTGCTGTACCGTGTCACCGAAGGTCCGATCGGTCGTGACCTGTTCAAGAAGCTGGAGCCCAAGGGCATCACCGGCCTGGCCTATTGGGACAATGGTTTCAAGGTGATGTCGGCCAACAAGCCGCTGCATCATCCGGCCGATTTCCGCGGCCTGAAGATGCGCATCCAGTCCTCCAAGGTGCTGGATGCACAGATGCGCGCGCTGGGCGCCAACCCGCAGGTGCTGGCCTTCTCCGAGGTCTACCAGGCCCTGCAGACCGGCGTGGTCGATGGCACCGAGAACCCGCCCTCCAATCTCTATACCCAGAAGATGCACGAGGTGCAGAAGCACGTGAGCATCTCCAACCACGGCTACCTGGGCTATGCGGTGATCGTCAACAAGAAGTTCTGGGATGGCCTGCCGGCTGACATCCGTACCGCACTCGAAGGCGCCATGAAGGACGCCACCAAGTACGCCAACGCCATCGCCCAGCAAGAGAACGATGCCGCCCTGGCCGCCGTCGAGAAGACCGGCAAGACCACCGTCTATCGCCTCACCGAGGCCGACAAGGCCGAATGGCGTCGCGCCCTGCTGCCGGTGCAGCAACAGATGGCCAGCCGCATCGGCAAGGATCTCATCGACGCCGTCAACAAGGAATCGGCGGCGCTGGGCCAGAAGTAATCCGTTCCTGTAGCACCTCTTCACCGCAGCGTGCAATACCGCTCGCCCGCGCATCCGGCGGGCGCGGGCAATATCCCCAATCACAACGACAATCCGAAAAAACGGAGCCTGGCGGCCGCACGCAGTCCGTGCCGACCGCCTGGCGCAAGGAGACACTATGAAGTTACTCGACCACCTGGAAGAGTGGCTGATCGCGTTCCTCATGGCCGCAGCCACCTTCATCATCTTCGTGGCCGTGGTCCATCGCTACGCATCTGGCCTCGACATTCCCTGGCTGCAGGACCAGCTCATCCAGATCAACATGAGCTGGGCCCAGGAGCTGTGCATCTACATGTTCGTCTGGATGGCCAAGTTCGGCGCGGCCTATGGCGTGCGTACCGGCATCCACGTCGGCGTGGACGTGCTGATCAATCGCCTCAACACCCCCTGGCGCAACAGGTTCGTGATCCTGGGCCTGCTGGCCGGGGCGCTCTTCACCGGCATCGTCGGCAGCTTCGGCGCCGAGTTCGTCTATGACATCGCCCAGCACGACAGCACCTCCGAGGTGATGGAAGTGCCGATGTGGATCGTCTACCTGGCCGTGCCGCTGGGGTCTTACCTGATGTGCTTCCGTTTCCTCCAGGTCGCGTGGAATTTCCACAAGACCGGCGCATTGCCCAAGCATGACCATTCCCATGTGGAAGGTCTGGACGAAGAAACCAGCGGAGGTAAAGCATGAACGCAGCCATCATTTTCGTCTTACTGTTTGCCCTGATGCTGACCGGGATGCCGATCTCGATCTCGCTGGGCCTGACCGTACTGACCTTCCTCTTCACCATGACCGACGTGCCGATCCAGTCGGTGGCGCTCAAGCTCTTCACCGGCATCGAGAAGTTCGAGATCATGGCGATCCCCTTCTTCATCCTGGCCGGCAACTTCCTCACTCACGGCGGGGTGGCGCGGCGCATGATCAACTTCGCCACCTCCATGGTGGGGCACTGGCATGGCGGCCTGGCGCTGGCCGGCGTGATGGCCTGCGCGCTGTTTGCGGCGGTCTCGGGATCGTCCCCGGCGACCGTGGTGGCGATCGGTTCCATCATCCTGCCGGCCATGGTCAGACAGGGTTTCCCCAACCGTTTCGGCGCCGGGGTGATCACCACCTCGGGGGCCCTGGGCATCCTGATCCCGCCGTCCATCGTGATGGTGATGTATTCGGTCTCGACCAATACCTCGGTGGGCAAGCTGTTCATGGCCGGCGTGGTGCCGGGGCTGCTGCTGGCCTTCCTGCTGGGTTTGACGACCTGGTTCCTGGCGCGCAAGAACAACTACCCGCGCCTGAAGAAAGCCACCTGGGGCGAGCGCCTAGTGGCCTTCCGCAAGAGCGGCTGGGGCCTGTTCCTGATCATCATCGTCATGGGCGGCATCTACACCGGTGTGTTCACGCCCACCGAGGCGGCGGCGATGGCGGCGGTGTATGCCTTCTTCATCTCGGTGTTCGTCTACAAGGACCTGCGCCTGGCCCAGGTCCCCAAGGTACTGCTGGATTCGGCCTCGATGTCGGCCATGCTGCTCTACATCATCACCAATGCGGTGCTGTTCTCCTTCCTGGTCACCAGCGAGAACATCCCGCAGGCGATGGCCGCCTGGATCACCGATTCCGGCCTGGGCCCGATCACCTTCCTGCTGGTGGTCAACGTGCTGCTGCTGTTGGCCGGTAACGTGATGGAGCCTTCCTCGATCGTGCTGATCATGGCGCCCATCCTCTTCCCGGTGGCCATGAAGCTGGGCATCGATCCGGTGCACTTCGGCATCCTCATCGTGGTCAACATGGAAGTGGGCATGTGCCATCCGCCGGTGGGCCTGAACCTCTACGTGGCCTCGGGCATCACCAAGATGGGCATCACCGAGCTGACCATCGCGGTCATGCCGTGGCTGTTGACCATGCTGGGCTTCCTGGCGCTGGTGACCTACTGGCCGGGGCTGTCGCTGTGGCTGCCCAACCTGGTGTTCAACTGATCTGGAGTGGCTCCTGGAGCCGGTTGCGGCGGTGCGCACCACGCCGGTGCCGGCTCCTCTAGTTGTCAGTCAAGTTGCTAAAAAGTATGTTGTTTTTTGCCCCGAAAAAGTGCTTTGAAAGCGGGACGAGTGCTGTTAAAGTGCGGACTTTGCTGAAACGGCACGCTTCATTTGCCGGCCCAGCAATCGAATACGGCAGTCTTTGAACAGGTTTTTGGGTTGTTGATTTACGCGTATTGCCGGCGGCCTTTCCGACACATCGGAGCGGCGCAGGCAGGCGGCACCGGATACAAAGCGGGTGGTGCATAACAAACGGTATCGATACCGGGAAACTGAGGAGACGTGCATTCGATTGAAGCTGCCCAAGCAGCCGGGAATGCATCAGGAGTATTTGAAGGCGCATCCGAGGATGCGCCTTTTTTCTTTGCACGGTTCCGTGCGGATTTTTCCCTCTATACGATTTATATTATTTGCAACGTTGTCTCGTCATCCGAGAACACGTTCGCCATCCGGCGTGAGGATCACCGCCACCAGGCGAGGCTGTTCCCCTTCTTGCACGCTCACTTGTTCCGGAGCCAGGTAGATGGCCTGCAATGCCTGTGCCAGTTCCCGTCCCCGGGGATGGCTCAGTTCCAGCCGGCGCAGCCGGCAACCGCGCTCGGGCAGGATGGCGGCCGGATGCGGCCGGGTCTGCCACTGGATCAGCGAGGGCATCAGGCCATCGCATTCCATGCTGCCATCGGGGGCGACGGTGATGAGCCAGCGCAAGCCCGCCCGGCGCATGTTTTCCACCCGTCCCGGGGCAATCGGGCTGGCCAGCGCGGTGGCTTCGATATCGTCGCAGCGCACCACCCAGTGCGCCAGGCGCGGGCTGGTATCGGCGGCCTGGTGATCCAGTCCGAACCAGCGTGCCCGCCCCGGCGAGGGCGCGGCCGGATCGATGGCAATGACCTCCAGGTAGACCCCCGGGCCCAGCGAGAGCAGGGCATTGTGGGTGCCCATGCGGATGTGCTTGCCGCCCACGCGCGGCATCATGGAAACGCCCAGGCGTTCGCTCACCCAGGCCATGCCTTCGGCCAGGGTGCGGGCGGTGACCACGAGGTGGTCGATGTCAGTCTGTCGTGACTGGCTGTTCATGTGGCAGCTCTCCTTGATGATGCGCTGGCGGCGTCCAGGCCGGGGCGCGGTGACGCAGTTAGAATACGGGTTCCCAAACTCAATGCCACGCCATGACCGCCAGCAGCGCCGCCCCTCGTCCAGCCAGTTCGCCCCTGACCGAGCTGTTTTCTGCCGTGGTGCATACGCCCTTCGGCGGCATGGGCATCCGCACCCAGGCGGGCGTGGTCCAGGAAATGGTCTACCTGCCCCGGCATTACGCCGAGAAGGACGCCACCGATGCCGTGGCTGCGCGCGCGGTCAAGCAGATCCAGCGCTACCTGGCCGATCCCGGCTATCGCCTGCGACTGCCGCTGGCCGACGTCGGTAGCGTCTTCCAGAAACGCGTCTGGCAAGCGATTGTAGCCATTCCCAGCGGCCAGGTGCTGACCTATGGTGACGTCGCACGCCGCATCGGTTCGGCGCCGCGCGCAGTGGGCCAGGCCTGCGGCGCCAACTGGCATCCGCTGGTGGTGCCTTGCCATCGGGTCACGGCCGCCGGCGGACTGGGAGGCTTCTCGCATCATGACGAGGCCGATGGCTTCTTCCTGGAGGTCAAGCGCTGGCTGCTGCGCCACGAGGGCGTGACGGGATATTGACGGCGATGGGACGCACCACACCGAAGATCGAGGCGCCTGCGCCCAGCCGCGAGGCCATCGATGAATTCTGCGACAGCCTGTGGCTGGAGGATGGCCTGTCCAAGAACACCCTGGAGGCCTACCGCCGCGACATGACCCTGTATGCACACTGGCTGCACCAGGAGCATGCCCGCTCGCTCTACGAGACCCGGGCCGAGGATCTCAACGACTACTTCGCGGCCCGCCATGCGCAGAGCAAGCCCAGCTCCTCCAACCGGCGCCTGGCGGTCCTCAAGCGCTTCTTCCAGCTGGCGCTGCGGCAGAACCACATCGCTGCCGATCCCTGCCTGAAGCTGCGCTCGGCGCGCCAGCCGCAGCGTTTTCCCAAGACCTTGTCCGAAGGCCAGGTCGAGGCCCTGCTGGCGGCCCCGGATGTCTCCACGCCGCTGGGCCTGCGTGACCGCGCCATGATCGAGCTGATGTATGCCAGCGGCTTGCGGGTGTCCGAACTGGTGTCGTTGAAGGGCATCGAGGTCGGCATGAACGAGGGGGTGCTGCGCGTGACCGGCAAGGGCAACAAGACGCGCCTGCTGCCCTTTGGTGAGGAGGCCCTGGCCTGGATGACGCGCTACCTGGAACAGGGGCGCGCGCAGATCCTGCAGGGCCAGGTCGATGATGCGCTGTTCGTCACCGCGCGCGGCGGATCGATGACACGCCAGATGTTCTGGACCCTGATCAAGAAATACGCACTGCAGGCCGGCATCACGGTGCGGCTGTCACCGCACACGCTGCGCCATGCCTTCGCCACCCACCTGCTCAACCACGGCGCCGACCTGCGCGTGGTGCAACTGCTGCTGGGCCATGCCGATATCTCCACCACCCAGATCTATACCCACGTGGCGCGCGAGCGCTTGAAGCAACTGCATGCCGCACATCACCCCCGCGGTTGATCTTGCGGCATAATGTGCGCCCATGGCGGCGCCAGCCCGTGTGGCCGGTCAGCCCGCTGTCAGGAAAAAACAGCCATGAGCGCCAAGAAAGAACACATCTCAGAAACTCCCGCCACGCAGTTCCTGCGCAAGCAGGGCGTCGCCTTCACCGAGCACCCGTATGACTACGAGGAGCACGGGGGCACCTCGGTGTCCTCGCGCGAGCTGGGTGTGGAAGAGCATGTCGTGGTCAAGACCCTGGTGATGCAGGACGAGGCCGCCAAGCCGCTCCTGGTGCTCATGCACGGCGACTGCAAGGTCTCCACCAAGAACCTGGCGCGCCAGATCGGCTGCAAGTCGGTCGAGCCCTGCAAGCCGGAGGTGGCCAACCGCCATTCCGGTTTCCTGATCGGCGGCACCTCGCCCTTCGGCACCCGCAAGAGCATGCCGGTCTATGTCGAGGCCAGCATCCTCGAGCTGGACAAGATCTATATCAACGGCGGCCGGCGCGGCTTCCTGGTCGGCATCGACCCCGCTGTCCTGCTCAAGGTGTTGCCGGCCAAGCCGGTCAACTGCGCCTTGCATGACCCGGCCTGACAAGAACCCGAGACAAGAGAAAGAACGCATTCATGTACAACATCCTTTTCGCCATCGCCGCCTACCTGATCGGCTCGCTCTCCTTCGCGGTGGTGGTGTCCAAGATCTTCGGCCTGGCCGATCCGCGCACCTACGGTTCCAAGAACCCCGGCGCCACCAACGTGCTGCGCAGCGGCAACAAGAAGGCGGCCGTGCTGACCCTGCTGGGCGATGGCTTCAAGGGTTGGTTGGCGGTGTGGCTGGCGCAGAAGTTCGGCCCCCAGTATGGCGTGGATGACACCGGCATCGCCCTGGTGACGCTGGCGGTGTTCCTGGGTCACCTGTGGCCGGTGTTCTTCCGCTTCGTCGGCGGCAAGGGCGTGGCCACTGCCCTGGGCATCCTGCTGGCGCTGGATGTGTGGCTGGGCCTGGCTACGCTGGCGACCTGGCTGGTGGTGGCCTTCGCCTTCCGTTATTCCTCGCTGGCAGCCCTGGTGGCGGCGCTGTTCGCGCCGTTCTACTACGGCCTGCTGTTCGGCACCACCGACGGCATCCTGCTGGCCGTGGTGGCCATGGCCGCGCTGCTGGTCTATCGCCACCGCAAGAATATCGGCAACTTGCTGGCCGGCAAGGAAAGCCGCATCGGGGACAAGAAGAAGGCGGCCAAGTAAGGTCCGATCTTCTGCTGGCTTCCAAAGAAAAATGGCCGCTTCAAGCGGTAGTGCCGTTCGGTTAAGAAAGAATCGCCGCCCCAGATTACTCATGGTGCGGCGATTTTTCTTAAGTTCTCTTCAACCCATTTGAAACCGTTCGGACTGAGTAGGCCCTTCAGGGCCGTATCGAAGGCGCTCCTTAGCTTGGTGCGCAGGAGAGCCTTCGATACGCGGCTAAGCCGCTACTCAGGTCGAACGGTTAGCGGTGGCGCAATCAAGGTCGAAGCAGGCTTCTGGGCTGGCTACAAGCTTAACTGAACGGCTTTACGCATCAAGCGGCCATTTTCTTGTCCATCCCAATTCTATAAATGATTTACGTCGCCGCCGGGCTGGCCTGCGGCGGTCGCAATTCATCCAGCGGCCAGCGCGGGCGCACGCCGAATCCGTACTCCCGCCGCGCCGCACCGGGTTCCTCGCGCAGGCGCATCGCGCCGGCGAAGGCGATCATGGCGCCATTGTCGGTGCAGAACTGCAGCTCGGGATAGAAGACCTCGTAGCGGTGCTTGGCGGCGGCCGCGTTCAAGGCCTCGCGCAGCTGGGCATTGGCGCCCACGCCACCGGCAATGACCAGGCGCTTGAGGTTGGTCTGCTTGAGCGCGGTCATGCACTTGGCCACCAGGACGTCCACGATGGCGTCCACGAAGCCGCGCGCGATGTTGGCCTTGTCCTGTTCGCACAGGTTGCTGTCGAGCTTGCCGTGTTGCTTGACCACGGTGAGCACGGCCGTCTTCAGGCCCGAGAAGCTGAAATCGAGGTTCTTGGAGTGCAGCATGGGGCGCGGCAGCTGGTAGGCGTTCGGGTCGCCGAACTCGGCCAGGCGCGAGATCGCCGGTCCGCCCGGATAGCCCAGGCCGAGCAGCTTGGCCGACTTGTCGAAGGCTTCGCCGGCGGCGTCGTCCAGGGTCTCCCCCAGCAACTCATAGCGGCCCACGCCATCCACGCGCATCAATTGCGTATGGCCGCCCGAGACCAGCAGGGCGATGAAGGGAAAGCGCGGCGGCTTGCTGGCCAGCAGCGGCGAGAGCAGGTGGCCTTCGAGGTGATGGATGCCCAGCACCGGCTTGTCCAGCGCCAGCCCCAGGCCGCAGGCCACCGAGGCGCCCACCAGCAATGCGCCGGCCAGGCCGGGGCCCTGGGTATAGGCGATGGCGTCGATCTCGTGGGGTGCGGTGCCGGCCTCGGCCAGGGTCTGCCTGAGCAGCGGGATGGCGCGACGGATGTGGTCGCGCGAGGCCAGCTCGGGCACGACGCCGCCATATTCCTGGTGCATGGCGATCTGCGAATGCAGGGCATGGGCCAGCAGGCCGCGCTCGGTGTCATACAGAGCGAGGCCGGTTTCGTCACAGGAGGATTCGACGCCGAGAACTAACATGGATGGACTTTAATGAGACAGCCGCCCCAGCCGGAGGGCAGGCGGCCTAGGCTGCAGGGAAAGCCGCTATTGTAATGGAAAGCCCGCCCGGGGCGCCCGGCCTGTGTGGGGCAGCGGGTTTTTGGTGTACCCTTCGGCCATGTCAAAACAAGCCCCCCCATCTGCTCCGGCCGAGGCCGTCGAGCTTGCCCACGCCGATACGCAATCGTTTGCAGCAGCCCCCTTCATCAAGGAGATAGGACGCGGCAAGGACGGCGCGCGCAGCCTCTCGCGCGAGGATGCGCGCAGCATGTACCAGGCCATGCTCGACGGTCGCGTCGCTGATCTGGAACTGGGCGCCATCCTGCTTTCCATGCGCATCAAGGGCGAGTCGGTGCAGGAAATCGCCGGCTTCCTGGACGCCGCCGAAGCCTCCTTCACGCCCTTGCAGGCGCCGCCCGGCCCTTACGCACCGGTGGTGCTGCCCAGCTACAACGGCTCGCGCAAGATGGCCAACCTGACACCGCTGCTGTGCATGCTGCTGGTGCGTCGCGGCGTGCCGGTACTGATGCACGGCGTGACCCACGATGCGCACCGCGTGACCAGCGCCGAGATCTTCAGTGCGCTAGGCATCGCCCACGCCACCAGCGTTGGCGAGGCCGAAGCCTTGATGGCCTCGGGCCAGCCGGCCTTCATCCCCATCGAGGTCCTCTCGCCCAAGCTCGCGCGACTGCTGGGCATGCGCGCGCGCCTGGGTGTGCGCAACTCCACTCATACGCTGGTGAAGATCGCGCAACCGTTTGCGCAAGCTGCATTGCGTCTGACGTCATACACCCATCCCGAATACCTGGCCATGCTCAGCGATTACTTCGCCCATGCGGCGCCGCATGGACGCGGCGATATCTTCCTCATGCGCGGCACCGAAGGCGAGACCGTCGCCAATGCGCGCCGCGCCCAGCGCATCGACTGGTTCAGCTTTGGTCAGAAAACCGTGCTGGTGGAAAAGCAGACCGTGGCCGAGGACTTGCCGGACCTGCCGGAGGGCCGCGATGCCGTCACCACAGCAGCCTGGATCGCCGAGGTGCTCGACGGCCGGCGGCCGGTGCCCGAGGCCATCGCCGAGCAGGTCGAGCATTGTGCCGAGGTTGCAGGTCGCATTGCGCGGCGTGCATGACATCGGGGCCGGCGTGGACGAATTGCCACAGGCTCTCTTGTGCAGCGGGAAGCTGACAGGATGACAGGATCGCGTGCTGCGCCAGGACGGTAAAAAAAGGAAAAAATGCCGGCCATGCGGCCGTGAGGCGGGAGAAGAAGTCAGGATCCCGGGGGAGAAGGGATCGCCAATCGGAGGGACGAGTAAGAAGCGCCGGGAGACCTTGCGGTCAGTTTCGGGTGCGGCGCCGGGTGCCCGTTTTTGCCGACGCCGCCGCTTTCTCTGGCGCGCTGGCAACCGCTTGTGAAAACGCGAAGATCACTTCCTTGACGATCTTGCGCTGCGGCGCAGGCAGGTTGATGAAGGCTTCGAAGGCCTCGCGCTCGCGGTAGCCGATCGCCTCTTCCCAGCGGGCGCGGCGCTTGTCGATGCGCTTGCCGATCTCTTCGCCGAAGCGCAGGTGCTGGGGCGTGACGATGAGCCATTCGGCCAGCGTCTCCAGCTTGTCCTGCTTGGGCATCGATTCGCCCAACAGCCAGCGACGCACGCCGTGCAGCGTCATCGGCTTGCCCCAGTATCTGAGATTGAATTCCCGTTCCAGGACGGCGGGCTTGGGTTCGTATCCTGCTTTTTCCATCGCGGCGCGCAAGCGCTTGGCGAATTTTTGATTGGCGGTTTCCATGTTTGGAAGGTACTTTGACGTAGAGCTTTTCGGGGTACGTTTGCGTTTGAGATGAGTTACGCCGCAAACGTGATTTATAATCACTGGGCTGGAGCGGATGATCGTCGTCGCCGAACAGGTCGGCCTGAAGTCCGCGCCAGGCAAGGCTGGTAAGTGATTGCGGTGAGCAGTGAGGTAGCCATGCGCAAGTCTCCGATGCGATGGTGGATCAACTGTGCAGGCCGATCAAGTTGGCTCTTGGTGGGGGTGGATGTCAGGTCATCAGGCCACTTCAAGTACGTAACAGGCCGTGGACCAAAACGGTGCATCACTGCGACTCACCAAGGGCTTGTCGGACGCAGGTGGGGATTGATCTTCTTGCTCCATTGTCAGTCCAGTTGCGGCATGCCGTCAGTGATTCATTAACTTTTTTTTAATTTTTGTGTCCCTTGCGAGACAGGCCGGATCATCGCTACACCTGCATCGCATAACGGTTTTTTCGTCTTGAAGCGGCTAGAATAGCGGGGTGCCGAAGGGGGAGATCGGCCCGGATGGAAATGCAGAACCGATATTTTTCCCATCTGCTGGGGATGTTAATTTGTTAGACAATCAGATCTCTTTGCGGGATGTCCTTTGCAGGATGTCATTGCCCGCCGGGATCCCGAGGCAGACACAAGCTGTTTGAACCAAGACGAATAAGCAACGAAGTCAGCAGCATCCTTGTTTGGCCTTTTAGCCTCATCGGCCTCATCAGCCTAATAGTCTTTCAGTCTTTTAGTTACGTAACTTTTTGATATCCCCGGAATCGGCGGCTGCATGACGGGGCGGCGTATCTTGATGCGCTGCATCCTTTGCACCCCCGGTACCGGTTGGAACGCGGCGACCCGTTGCCCCCGCAGCGGTGGATCGACTGACGCCCTGATGTGCCGCCGTTGCCATCGATGATGGGGACAGTGCAACAGGAGCGGAATGGCCGCGATACCGTGCAGGCGTCATTTCCTGCGGGCTGCCAGCGATGGCCCGTGTGGACAGGGCGCAAACGAGTCCGGGTTCTACGCATGTCAGGTTCCTTTCATTTCCTGCTGTTGGCGTTTGCCTTGCTGGTCGTCAGCCTGTCGGCCTATGCTGCGCTGGAGGTTGCCGAGCGCATCGTGATTCAGGAGGCGCCGCATCGCCGCCTGTGGCTGTCCCTGGGCGCCCTGGTGCTTGGCCTGGGGATCTGGGGCGCATTGCAGCTGACGGTAGCCGCGCTGCGCCTGCCCATCGCGTTGGGCTTCGAGGTGCGGCTCTCGGTGCTGGCCCTGCTGCTGTGCCTGGGCAGTGCCTTCTACCTGATGCACCTGAGCGGATTGCGTCGACCTCATCCGGCGCGCCTGCTCATCGGTGGGCTGTGCATCGGCGCGGCCGTCAATGCCGCCTTCCACATCCTGCTCAAGTCTTTGCAGCTCACCCCGGCGCTGCAATACCAGACCTTCCTGCTGGTGCTGGCCCTGGCGGTGACCGAGCTGGTGGCGATCTTCATGGTGGCATTGTTCTCGGCCAGCAACGGTCGCAAGCCCATGAGCGGCTCGCTCAACTCGCAGCAGGCACGGCGTGTGCTGGCGGCATCGCTGGTCGGGGTCGGCCTGGTGGCCAGTGCCGCTGCCGGCCTGCGGGCACTGGTCATCGATGTACAGGCCGTCAGCATGGGCGTGCACAGCGTCGTGCGCGAGCATATGGTCAATGGCATCGTGTTCCTGGCCTTCCTGGGCATGGCACTGGCCCTGGTCATCAGCGGGGCGCAACGCAACGACGTACTCAAGAAGATCGTTGGCCGCACCAATGACAAGCTGCTGCACTTTGCCACCCACGATGTGCTCACGGGCCTGCCCAACCGCGCCCTGCTGTCGGATCGCATCCATCATGCGGTGCAGGTGGCGCGCCGCAGCGGCAAGCCCTTTGCGGTACTGTTCATGGACCTGGATGGGTTCAAGGCTATCAACGACTCGCTCGGCCACGCCGTCGGCGATGGCTTGCTGGTGGCGGTGGCGCAGCGCATCCGCGACTGCATCCGCGGGGAAGACATGGTGGCGCGTATCGGTGGTGACGAGTTCGTGGTGGTGGTCAGCAACCTGGCCTCGCCGGAAGTGGTGGAGCATCTCTCGGAAAACATCCTGGCCGCGCTGCGCCAGGATTTCCACATCGAGGAAGCCACCCTGCGGGTGACCTCCAGCATCGGCATCGCCGTCTATCCCAACAGCGGTGATACGGTCGATACCCTGATGAAGAATGCCGATGCCGCCATGTACGAGGCCAAGCAGAGCGGCCGCAATACCTATCGCTTCTTCGAGCCGGCCATGCATGCCAGCGCCATGCGCCACCTGCAGGTACGCCACGCCTTGCAGGAGGCCATCGAACGGCAGCAGTTCCGCCTGCACTTCCAGCCCAAGTATCGTGGCGCCAGCAAGGAGCTGACCGGGCTGGAGGCATTGTTGCGCTGGACCCATCCCGAGCTGGGCGAGATGGCGCCGACCGAATTCATCCCCATCGCCGAACGCTCCGGCCAGATCCTGCCCATTGGCGACTGGGTGCTCAATGCCGTCTGCACGCAGATCGCTCATTGGGATGCGGCCGGGGTCAAGCCTGTCAAGGTGGCGCTGAACCTGTCGCCGCTGCAGATGCGCAGCGCCCTGGTGGAACGCGTCATCAGCGTGGTCGGCAGGACCGGTATTGCGCCGCAGCGGCTGATGTTCGAGATCACGGAAACGGCGGCGATGAAGGATGTGGAGTGCAGCACGCGCGTCATTGGCGAACTGCAGGCGCTGGGTTTCGATATCGCCATCGATGACTTCGGCACCGGCTATTCCAGCCTGGCCTACCTGGCGCAGTTCCATTGCAGGCAGGTCAAGATCGATCGCTTCTTTACCTCGCGCCTGGACCTGGAAGACCACTCCGGTCGTGCCATCGTGGCAGCCATCATCGCGCTGGCGCACGCCTTGCAGATGGAAGTGGTGGCCGAAGGCGTGGAGACCGAGGGACAGTTGCGCGAACTGCAGCTGCTGCATTGCGACCAGGTGCAGGGCTTCCTGCTGGGGCGGCCGGCCGAGGCCCCGACCGTGCCGGGCCTGCTGGCGGCCAGCAATGATGATCTCTTCGCGGGGACTGCGGTCAGGCCTTAGCGGCGTGGATGGCGCGGCGCTGGATCAGGCGCAGGTAGGCCAGCAGGCCGGCACCCACCAGGCCCAGGCTGGCGCTGTTGGCCAGCCAGAATCCGGCAGGGCCGCGCAATGCCGCCGGCGTCCATCCCAGCGGATCGAGCCCAAGCAGATAACCTCCACCCAGGCCCACGCCCCATAGCGTGACGGCATAGATCACGGTCGGCACCACGGCCACCTTGTAGGCCCGCAGCACGAAGGCGGTGGTCACCTGCAGCGAATCGAAGAGCTGGTAGAAGGCGATGTAGAGGAACAGCGGCAGCGCTGCGCCGACGATGAGCGGGTCGGGCGTATAGGCGTGGATAATGTGCTCGCGCGTGAACCAGACCATGATCCCGATCAACACCGACAGCGACATCGACAGGCGGATGCCGGCATTGCCGATCTTCTTGGCCACCTGCATGTTGCCTGCACCGATGGCTTGCGCCACCAGGGTGCTGGTGGCGCTGGCGATGGACAGCGGCAGCATGTAGAGCACCGTGCCGACATTGGCGGTGATCTGGTGTCCTGCCACCGGCACCGCGCCCAGGCGCGAGATGAAGACCGCCATGAGGGTGAAGGCGGTCACTTCGATGAAGTAGGACAGGCCGATGGGAATGCCCAGCCACAGGAGGGTGCGCAGGATCTTCCAGGACGGTGCCACGAAGCCGCTGCCAAACAGCTTCAGCGGGCGGTAGGCCGGCAGTCGCGCCACCAGCAGCCAGGCCACCGTCATCATCAGCCAGGCGATCAGGGTGGTGGCGATGGCGCAGCCGGGGCCACCAAAGGCAGGCAAGCCCAGGCCGCCGAAGATCAGCAGGGCATTCAGGGGCAGCTTCAGCAGCAGGCCGCAGACCTGGATGGCCATCACCATCTTGGGCCGCGCCATGGCCGTGTTCAATGCCGAGTAGACGCGGAAGAACAGCGTGGCCGGCAAGGCCAGTGCTTCGATGCGCAGGTAGAGCGTGGCTTTCTCGACCAGCTCCGGCGGGGCCTTGGCAAAGGCCAGGAAGACCGGCGAGAACAGCAGCACCAGCCCGCCCACGATGGAGAGCAACAGCGCCAGCCACAACCCCTGCTTGACCTCACGCCCGATCTCGCCCAGCCGACCGGCGCCGAAGAGCTGGCCGATGGTGGGTTGCAAGGCCTGCAATACACCGGAGAGGCCCACGAATACGCTCACATAGATCGATACCCCCAGGGCCAGCGCCGCCAGGTCCAGCGCCGAGAAGCGCGACACCATCACGGTATCGATCACGCCATTGGCGATCAGCGCCAGCTGGCCGACCAGGAGCGGCCAGGCCAGCCGCGCGATGCGGCCGACATGGTGGCGGGAGGAGAGGGCGGGCAGTTCGGTGGTCACGTACGCGGGGATGCTTGGGTGCAGCCGGGCTAGCCGCCGACGCGGCGATAAAGGCGGAAGCGCTCGTCGCGGTCGGATGGCCGGCGGCCCTCCCAGACCATGCGCCAGGAACCGGGGTACTGACGCAGCATGATGGAGGCATCCTGGTTGCTGATGTCATCCTGCAGCAGCAGGTAGTCGCAGGTCTGGTCGCGTTCGTCGGCAAAGCGCACCTGGCCGAAGTAGGCGAAGGAGGCGCGCTGCGCCGGACCGACATTGCTTTGCACACATTGCTTGACCGAGCTCAGTTTGGACTCGATCTGCTCGGCAACGCCCGCGTAGCTCTTGCCGTAGTTGACCCAGGGCAGCCACAGCGTCATCAGCAGCACCCAGCACAGGATCACGCCGCCCGAGGACAGCACCACCGCGCGCCACAATACCGAGGGGCGGCGCGAGATACGCCAGTGCACCACCACGATCCAGGCCAGCGTGGCGGCAATGGCAATGACCAGCGAGATCCAGGCAAAGCCGGGTTTGAATCCGGGGGCCAGCTTGTAGGCGTTGCGCGCGATCTGGCTGGGCCAGCCGGTTTCCTTGGCGATCCAGCCGATCCAGATGAAGGCCGCCGAGGTCGTCAGTGTCATCACCGAGAACCAGTCCACGGCATTGATGGCGCTGCGCTTCATGGTGGGCAGGCCGAAGGCCGCCAGGATCGCCAGCGCCGGCAGCAGCGGCAGCAGCATGCCCTCTTCGGTGTGGACATTGATCAGCACCAGCAGTGTAACCGGCACCAGGAAGGCCAGCGGCAAGGCAATATGCAGCGAGCGCAGCTGGCGCCGCCAGGCATACAGCGCCCAGCCGGCGAAGGGCCAGGCCGGCCAGGCGAACCAGACGCCGTACTTGCCCAGGAAGGCCAGGGTGGACAGCGTGGGGCGGTTCAACTGGTAGATGTTCCAGCTCATCCAGAGATCGAACTGGCCAGCGGCCTCCTGCGGGATCAGGGTGTGCAGCGCCATCACCCAGGCCGCAACGATGAGCGCGGCCAGCGGCAGCGCCACCACCAGTACCAGCAGGGCCGCACGGCCATCCTTGCGCACCGCCGCCAGCACAAGCAGGCTGACCAGCACGGCCGCCGGCAATACCCAGCCATAGGTCAGCACCAGCATGCCCAGCGCCAGGCCCAGCCATAGCGCATGACGGGCGCGATACTTGTCGAACACGCGCGCGGCGCCATACATGGCATAGGCCACCAGGGCGATCTGCAGGGTCTTGGGGCTGGTTTCGTGGCTATGCAGCAGCAAGCCGAGGAAGCCGAGATAGATCAGGAAGGCGCCATCGGCCAGCGTACGGCCGAAGTCCTTGGGTTCTGGCTGGCCACCGAAGGCCAGCTTCAGGGGCTGGGCTTCGGTGCGGCGGCCCAGCAGGTAGGTGGTGTACCAGATCGACAGCGAGCCGACCAGGAAGCAGCCGATGGTGGACACCCGCGCGGCCAGCGGATCGCCGAGCAGCCAGCCGAAGAGCTTGATGCAGATGGCACCGAACCAGTAGGCCAGCGGACTCTCGGCGGGCAGCGGCAGGCCGGCCACATTGGGCGTGAGCCAGTCCGACAGGGCGCCGTGGGCCATGGTCCACATGATGCCGAAGCTGGTGGCGTCCTCATTCTTCCACGGGTCGCGGCCGATCAGCCCGGGCAGGATATAGAGGAGGGCGAGCGCAAGCAGC
Source organism: Herbaspirillum sp. (assembly GCA_019233085.1). Lineage (GTDB taxonomy): Bacteria > Pseudomonadota > Gammaproteobacteria > Burkholderiales > Burkholderiaceae_D > Herbaspirillum. The sequence goes on along the minus strand of JAFAMT010000255.1, from coordinate 10,353 downwards.
GCCACGCGCGGGAGCGCATTGGTCGCTGCGGCGGGGAGACGGACTGGCTTCATCAAGATCTTGTTGCTCTTGTTCTGTGCTGCGTGGTTGTGGTCGTCGCGCTGGCCGACTGGGCTGGCAGCGAGGTAGACGCTGGCGTCGGCGGTTTATTTTTTTGCAGGCCCCATTGTGCAGGAATTCGCCGTAAATAGTTGTTTCTGACTGCTACAGCCAGATGAGGTACGACAAGCCTGGTCACCGGGGAACATCGAGGCAAGGCCAGCAGGCCAAACAAAAAAAGGCAGCCGGAGCTGCCTTTTTCTGAGGGAAGTGCTGATTACGCCTTCGAGACAGCAGTCTTCGAACCGACGGAACCGAACTTCTGGCGGAACTTCTCGACGCGGCCAGCGGTGTCGACGATCTTGTGCTTGCCGGTGTAGAACGGGTGGGATTCAGCCGAAACTTCGATCTTCACCAGGGGATATTGCTTGCCTTCGAACTCAGCGGTTTCGCGGGTACCGATGGTGGAGCGGGTGATGAACTTGAAGTCGTTCGACACGTCGTGGAACAGGACTTCGCGGTAATCCGGGTGGATGCCTTCTTTCATGATTGCCTCAAGAGTAGTTTGGTAGCCAATCGCCACTTCGTCGGTCGCCCTGCTTCTTGACCCGATTGATGATCACTTGCCGGTTTGGAAAAGTCCGAAATTATACAATCAAATCAGGGGCTTGGGTCAAGGTATGCAGTGCCCTGGCCAGTCCGGGCGTGGTTTTTCGGGATCATTGGCGAGAATTCTGTTGCTCTCCAGGCAATGAAAAACGGCATGCCTGCGAGCAGGCATGCCGTTTCACCGGGTGAGGCAGCGATGTGATGCGCTTAGTTGCCGCGACGCATCATGTCGAAGAACTCGGCGTTGTTCTTGGTGGACTTCATCTTGTCGAGGATGAATTCCATCGCCTCGATCTCGTCCATGTCGTACATCAGCTTGCGCAGCACCCAGATCTTCTGCAGCTGGTCGGGCTTGATCAGCAGCTCTTCGCGGCGGGTGCCGGACTTGGAGAGGTTGATGGCCGGGTAGACGCGCTTCTCGGCCAGGCGGCGCTCCAGGTGCACTTCCATGTTGCCGGTACCCTTGAATTCTTCAAAGATCACGTCATCCATGCGCGAGCCGGTTTCGATCAGGGCGGTGGCGATGATGGTCAGCGAGCCGCCTTCCTCGACGTTACGCGCCGCGCCGAAGAAACGCTTCGGGCGTTGCAGGGCGTTGGCGTCCACACCACCGGTGAGCACCTTGCCGGAGGCCGGGATGACGGTGTTGTAGGCGCGTGCCAGACGGGTGATCGAGTCCAGCAGGATGACCACGTCCTTCTTCATTTCGACCAGGCGCTTGGCCTTTTCCAGCACCATCTCGGCGACCTGGACGTGACGCGTGGCCGGTTCGTCGAAGGTGGAGGCCACCACTTCGCCGCGCACCGAGCGCTGCATTTCGGTCACTTCTTCAGGACGCTCGTCGATCAGCAGCACGATCATCACGGTGTCCGGATGATTGGTGGTGATGGCGTGGGCGATGTGTTGCAGCATCACCGACTTGCCCGACTTGGGCGAGGCCACCAGCAGGCCGCGCTGGCCGCGACCGACCGGGGCGATCAGGTCGATGATGCGGCCGGTGATGTTTTCCTCGCCGCGCATCTCGCGCTCAAGCTGCAGCAGCTTGTTGGGGTGCAGCGGCGTGAGGTTTTCGAACAGGATGCGGTGCTTGGAGGCTTCCGGCGGTTCGCCGTTGACCTTGTCGACCTTGACCAGGGCGAAATAGCGCTCGCCGTCCTTGGGCGTACGCACTTCACCTTCGATGGAGTCACCGGTATGCAGGTTGAAGCGGCGGATCTGCGAAGGCGAGATATAGATGTCGTCGGTGGACGCCATGTAGCTGGCGTCGGGCGAGCGCAGGAAGCCGAAGCCGTCAGGCAGCACTTCGAGGGCGCCATCGCCAAAGATCTGTTCTCCTGATTTCGCGCGCTTCTTCAGGATGGCAAACATGAGTTCCTGTTTGCGCAGGCGCGCAGCATTCTCGATGTCCAGGCTGATTGCCATTTCCAGCAAGGCAGAGACGTGCATCGCTTTTAGTTCTGATAAGTGCATATGAGTGTCCCGGGACGGGATAAATAAAGGTGGGGGAGGGAATTGCGTGGTGTGGTTCTGGGAACAAGCCCGGCGCTGCGGGCGCCGGGCGGATGGCAGCGCGAGCGCGCCGCCATCGGATACATGATTTAGATGTTGCTGTCGATGAACGAGGTCAGCTGGCCCTTGGCCAATGCGCCCACCTTCTGGGCTGCGGCTGCACCGTTCTTGAACAGGATCAGGGTCGGGATGCCGCGGATGCCGAACTTGGCCGGCACGGCCTGGTTGGAATCCACGTCCAGCTTGGCGATTTGCAGCTTGCCGTCGTATTCCTTGGCGACTTCTTCCAGGATGGGGGCGATCGCCTTGCAGGGGCCGCACCATTCCGCCCAGAAATCGACCAGCACAGGCTTGTCGGACTTCAGCACGTCGGCTTCGAAGGAGGCGTCGGTAATATGTTTGATGTTTTCGCTCATGGCAGATCCTCGGGTGGAGGCAATGTAGTAAGTAGTCAAATAGCGCCGGTGGACACATACCATTGAGCCTGGCGTGAGCCATCAACGCTTCCGGAGTTGCTTGGTGTACGTGGAGTCGTTGCGCGCCGATTCAAGTTGTATTTGAAGCGCGGCAGAGGTAAGCGGCGGGATACAGAGGCAATCATAACCCATTTTGGCGGAAAGTGTAGACGGCCGTAGGGGCGCGTGTTGTCTGCCATCCTCATTGCCCCGATCAGCTGGCGGGCGAGGCCGGTAGCGGCTTTGCCGCCGGCGGCGCGGGAAAATCAGGTTCGCCGGGGCCCCCGCCTGACATACAATGCGATGCAGTCCACCGAGGCCGGTGATTGAAAAAAACTGTCAGGCCGAGAGAAAAATACAATGAGCGCATACCTGCCGCAGACCCTTTTTCGGCCGTTTTCGACACTTTCCGAGCCTCCGGGACATTTCCTGACCGTTTTTGAAGCCTCCTGACCGCATGCTGCCAGCGACCGTACCGATCCCGCCTTCTCCCGATTTCTGGCAACAGGCCGTGCGCCTGCTGCTGCAACCCGGCCAGCCATTGGGGCAGGCCTTGCAGGAGCAGGACGGCAAGGCGCTGGATTTTTCGGGCGTGCAATTGATGGTGCCGGCGTTTTCCCATGCGCAGAATTTCAAGGCAGCGCTGGCGCGCGAGCTGCGGCGGCCTTATATCGCACCGCGCATCAATACCCTGTCGGGCTTGCTGGCCATGCAGCCGCCGGGCGAGCAGGCGCCGCCCTCCGAGAGCGAGCGCCTCATGCAGTTGTATGCGCAGCTGCGCGAGCATGCCTGGCTGAAGAAAATGTTTTCCGCCCGTCGCAATGCCGACCTGTTGCCGCTGGCGCATACGCTTTTGGCCTTGTCCGACGAGCTGACCCTGGCGCTGCTGCCGGAGATCCGCGCCGGTGCCCAGGATGCAGACGATGCTGCGGCCGGTCGCTGGACCCAGGCGCTGGCACAGCTGCTGGAGCCGCTGGCACCCTCGGCGCATGGCATGCTCTCCGACGAAGCCGCGCTGGTCTGGCAGGTCTGGAAGAGCCAGCTCGATGCCGGCGACCGCATCGTCCAGCGTTTCGATGCCATGCTGGCCCTGGCCGAGCGCGCCAGCCTGCCGCTGGTGTGGGTCAGTCCGACCGAGCCGGAGCCACTGGATGCGGCCTTCCTGGACGCCTACGCAGGGCGCCAGCCGGTGCGTATCGTCACGCTGGACTGGAGCCGGCCGGCCATCGCGCCGTTGCACCCGCTCTATCTTTCCGCCTGGGGGGAACTGGTGCAGGAGGACCAGGGCATCCCGCCCGATGAAGCCGGGCCGGAGCATCCAACGCCGTCGCGCCCTGCGTTGCCCACCTTGTGTGCGGCGACGGATCTGGAGAACGCCGCCGTGCAAAGCGCCCAGATCGTGTTGCGCTGGCTGGAGCAGGGCAAGAACGAGATCGCCATCGTCGCGCAAGACCGCGTCACCGCCCGTCGCCTGCGCGCCCTGCTGGAGCGCGCCCAGGTAGCGGTGGCCGACGAGACCGGCTGGAAACTCTCCACCACCCGCGCCGCCGCCGCACTGGCGGCCTGGAACGACCTGGTCTCGGCGCGCGGCGAGACCAATGCGCTGCTGGACCTGCTGAAGTCGCCCTTCGTCTTCCCCGCCGAGGAGGGCAAGGCCGACCGCGTCATGCGCATCGAGGCCCGGCTGCGTCGCGCCAACATCGCCGGCGACTGGCAAGCCCTGCAAGCAGCCTTTGCCGAGTCCAGCGATCCCGCGGAGCTGCAATGGATCGTCACGCTGGCCAGGCAGGCCGCCCGCTTCGGTGGTCGCAAGACGCTGGCGCAATGGTGTGACACCCAGCGCGCGCTGTGCCAGGCCCTGGGGATGGAAGCGGCGTTGCGCGAAGACGGCGCCGGCGAGCAATGCCTGTTGATGCTCGACGAGATCGCCGCCGAGCAGGGTGGACTGCAGGACAGTTTCTCCTTTGCGGAATGGCGCGCCTTGTTGAACCTGCGCCTGGATGCGACCTCCTACATGCCGCCCATCAGCGATCGCCGCGTGGTGATGCTGCCGCTCAACGGTGCGCGCCTGCGTCGCTTCGATGCCGTCCTGGTCATCGGTGCCGACGCCGCCCACCTGCCCTCACCGCCGCAGGAGACGCTGTTCTTCTCCAATGCCGTGCGGCGCGAGTTGAACCTGGCCACACGCGCTACGCGCCAGCGCCAGCAATTGCGTGACCTGACCGAATTGCTGTGCGTGAACGATGAGGTCGTGCTGTGCTGGCAGACCCTGCAGGATGGCGAACCCAATCCGGTCAGCCCGTGGCTGCAGCGGCTCGAACTGAAGCTGGCCCAGCATGGCCAGCCGCCCTTGTCGCGCCTGGATCTGCCACCGCCGCCGCGCAAGCTGCTTGCGCAATCCTCCCGGATGCCCGCGCCCAGCGCGCCCGAGCTGCTGCCGGAAAAACTCTCGGCCAGCGGTTTCGGCACCTTCCTGGCCTGCCCCTATCAATTCTTTGCGGCGCGCATGCTGCGCGTGGCGGTGATGGACGAACTCTCGGACATGCCCGAGAAGCGCGACTACGGCAGCTGGCTGCACGAGATCCTGAACCGCTATCACGAACACCTGCGCGACCACGCCACGCCGCTGGCGGCGCGCCCGGCGCTGCTGGAAGCCATCTCCGATGAAGTGTTCCAGCGCGAGATGCAGCAGCACCCGGCGGCGCTGGCCTTCCATGCACGCTGGCAGAAGGTGATGCCGGCCTACCTGCTGTGGGCCAATGAACGCGAAGCCGAAGGCTGGCATTTCGCCTTTGGCGAGCAGGCCCAGTCGCAGCGGCTGACCTGGGAGGGCGGCGGCATGGAATTGCACGGCCGCCTTGACCGCGTGGACCGGAACGACAACGGCGAACAGGCCCTGCTGGACTACAAGACCCGCAGCGCCGCCAGCCTGAAGCAAAAGCTCAGGGACGAAGACGATCACCAGCTGGCCTTCTACGGCCTGCTGGCCGGCGGCAAGATGGCGCATGCCCATTACGTGGCGCTGGAACTGGGCGCCGATAAGAAGACCGGCGACGCCGCCGCGCCCGATTTTGAACGGAAACAGCAGATGCTCAAGCAGCAGATCAGTACCACCATGCAGCAGGTCGGAGAGGGCGCTCCCTTGCCCGCCAACGGCGTCGAGTCGGTATGCCAGTATTGCGATATGCGCGGCCTGTGCCGCAAGGGAGCCTGGCTGTGAGTGCGCTCGACCGACAGCCCGCCGCTTACGAGGTCGACGGCAAGCCCGTCGACGCCCCTGAATTCACCCGTGCGGCTTGTGACCCGCGTCATTCGGTCGTGGTCGAAGCCTGCGCCGGCAGCGGCAAGACCTGGCTGCTGGTGGCGCGCATGCTGCGCCTGCTGCTGGCCGGAGCCCAGGCGCCCGAGCTGCTGGCCATCACCTTCACCCGCAAGGCGGCCCAGGAAATGCGCGAACGCCTGATGGAATTGCTGCACGAACTGGCGTTGGCCGACCAGCAGGAAGCCGCCGCGCTGCTGCGCGAACGCGGTGTGGCCGAGGGCGACCTGGCGCGCCTGCTGCCGCTGGCACGTGGCCTGTACGAACGCATCCTGTCCTCCGAGCAGAGCCTGTCCATCGATACCTTCCACAGCTGGTTTGCGCGCCTGCTGCAGATAGCGCCACTGGCCTCGGGCGTGCCGCATGGCTATACGCTCACCGAAAAGAATGGCGAGCTGCTGGACGAAGCCTATCGCCGCTTCATGCAGCAGCTCGGCCGGCCTGAGGGCGAGCGCATCAAGGCGGCACTACTGGCGCTGTATGAGCTGGTGGGCGACTTCAATGCGCGCCAGCTGCTCGACGCCTTCATCGACAAGCGCGCCGAATGGTGGGCCGCGACCCAGCACGATGTCGCAGCGGACGATGAAGAGGGCCAATCCGATACGCCGTCCCCATTGCTGTGGCTGGAACGCATGTGCGGCGACGACGCGCGCCGCGATGCGCGGCTCTCCCTGTGGGAAGAGTCTGTGCTATGTGCCCGCGCCAGCCAGGTGGCCATCCTGCTGGGGCAGGGCGGCGCGGCCAACAAGACGCGGGCGGTGGCCATCGAGAGTGCATTGAGCGGCGAGGCTTCACTGGAGAGCTTCGAGAGCCTCTACAGCCAGTTCGTGGACGACAAGGACAAGCCACGCAAGAATGGCAAGGTGAAGACCTTCGTAGCGGCCCTGGTGCAGCATTTCAGCCTGGCCGAGGAGGCAGCGCTAGAGGCCTTCGAGGAAGAGTTCAATGCCATCGGCGAGGCCCTGCGCCAGTTGCAGGGACGCAGCAAGGAAAGGCTGGTGATGCAGCTCAACGCCGCCGTCTTCACCGCCGGTCGCGCCTATCTGGATTGCTATCAGGAGGTCAAGTCCGAGCAGCGCGTGCTGGACTTCGCCGATCTGGAATGGCAGGCCTACCGCCTGCTCAACGACGAGGCCAGCGCCGCCTACCTGCAGACGCGCCTGGATGCGCGCTACAAGCACATCCTGCTGGACGAGTTCCAGGATACCAACCCGCTGCAATGGAGCATCGTGCGCTCCTGGCTGCGCGCCTATGGTGATGACGCCGCCCAGCCCAGCGTGTTCGTGGTGGGCGATCCCAAGCAGTCGATCTATCGTTTCCGTCGCGCCGAGCCGCGCGTGTTCGTGGCCGCGCGCGACCTGTTGCGCGCCCAGGGCGCGGCCATCCTGCGTGCCAACCAGACGCGCCGCAATGCCAGTGCCGTGGTCGAGGTGCTCAACGACTCCTTCGTCATCGGCGGCAATGCACTGTTCGCGCGGCAGACCACGCTGGGACTCGACGGCGGCGAAGTGTGGCGGCTACCCTTGGTCAAGCAAGACGAAGGTGCCGAAAACGTCAATGCCGAGGAGGCGACTGCCGCAGCCACGGAGGAGGGAGCAGAGGAGCACGCCACCTGGCGCAACCCCCTGACCACGCCGCGTGAGGACGAAGCCGATGCGCGCCGCCTGCTCGAAGGGCAGGCCCTGGCGCAAGCCTTGCTGAAAGCCTACCGCGAGGTGCCGGTAGTCGAGGGCAAGGGCGCGCGCGCCATGCGCTGGAGCGACATCATGCTGCTGGTGCGCAAGCGCACCCACCTGGCCGCCTACGAGAATGCCTTGCGCGCGGCCGGCATCCCCTTCATCTCGGACAAGCGCGGTGGCCTGCTCGAATCGCTGGAAATCGCTGACCTGATCGCGCTGCTGACCTTCCTCATCACGCCCAACGACACGCGAGCCCTGGCCCACGTGTTGAAGAGCCCCATCATCGGCGCCGCCGACGACGACCTGGTACAGATCGCCCGCCGCGCCGCGGAGGATGACGGCGGCCACTGGTGGGCACGCATGCTGGCCATGCAGGACGAAGGCGTGGCCTCGGCCGCGCTGGTGCGGGCGGTGCACCTGCTGCAACGCTGGCTGGAGGCGGCACCGCACCTGCCGGTGCATGACCTGCTGGACATGATCCTGCACCAGGGCGACCTGGTGGCGCGCTATGCGCAGAACGCCTCGCCGCTCACGCGCAGCCAGACGCTGGGCAATATCGCCGCCTTTGTCGAACTGTCGCTGAACATGGATGCCGGCCGCTATCCCAGCCTGCCCAAGTTCATCGATGCGCTGCGCGTACTGCAACGCACTGCCGGCGGCGATGCGCCCGACGAGGCCAGCGTGGATGCCAGCGCCGAGGCGGTGCGCATCCTCACCGTGCACAGCGCCAAGGGGCTGGAGGCGCCGGTGGTGGCCATCCTCGACACCAATCACAGCGAATCGGTGGAAGACAACCTGGGTATCCTCTGCGAATGGCCGCAGGACCAGGATGCACCCACCCACCTGTCGGCATTCGGTCGCCGCAGCGAGCGTGGCATGGCGCGCGAAAAGTTATTCATGGAAGAAGACGCGCTGCGCAAGCAGGAAGACTGGAACCTGCTCTACGTCGCCGTCACCCGCGCCAAGCAATTGCTGCTGGTGTCCGGCGTGGCCGGCACGCGTGGCGCGGGCGAGGGTGGGGTGGTGGAGGGCAGCTGGTACCAGCGCCTGTTCGCCAGCAATGCGCCGGTGCGTGAGATCAGCCAGGAGAGCATCGATGGCGCCGATGTGGCGGCCATCGAGGAACATTTCAGCTTGCCCTTGTTCGATCCCCGGCCCATGCCACCATCCCTGTTTGGCATGGACGGCAGCGACGAGGATGACGCCATGCCAAGGCCCGCCACCGAGGATGGCCAGCTCACCGGCAGCGATGCCATCGATGAAGGCGTGGCCCTGCACGCGCTGCTCGAACGCATGACCCATGGGAATGCATGGCCCCTGCCGTTGCCGGCTGCCTCTGCGCTGGTGCGCTGGCTGGGAGTGTCGGCCGAGATGGCGCAGGTGGTCCACGCTCAGGCGCGCGTGGTGCTGGCGCAGCCGCAGCTGGAACGCTTCTTCAATCCGGCCCTGCATCGCTGGGCGCGCAACGAGATGGAGATCGTCGCCGGTGGTGGCGTCATGCGGCTGGACCGCGTGGTCATGTTCGATGACGAAGTCTGGGTGCTCGACTACAAGCGGCGCCTGCTGGAGAGTGAACGCAGTGATTACGCGGCGCAGCTGGCCCGTTATCGCAGCGCGCTCGTGTCGGTCTTTTCTGACAAGCGAATCAGGTCTGCGCTGATTACCGCCGATGGCGCGTTGCTGGAACATTGAGACCGTCTCAACTTCCCATCAACTACTCCATGCGCTGCGGATAGGTTCCCTAAATTCAAAAAACATCAGATCAGGAAATTCAGTTATTCCGTTGTACTATAAAAAAGATCATCGCGACGAGTGGCATCACCAGCTCACCGGTCGACCGGCAATCCAGATCCTGCCGGCATGGCGGTGACGACATCTTCCGGCAGGCTTCCGAACAGATCGTCGGAGAACCTGTCGCCGCTCTCGCGATCCGTGCAAGCCATCGCGCGGTTCCACGAATCTAATCGTTACAGGAGGAGATATGGAGTGGGCTCTTCCGTCTTTCACCCTCGCACAGACGCTGCAATGGAATGCCTTGCTGGTATTCGGCGGCTTGCTGCTCTTTGGGCTGATTGCGGGCTACGTTGTTTCCAAGTCCCCGTGGGTGCCACGCATCACGGGTTATCTGCTGGTGGGTTTCCTGCTTGGCGCGGGCGGGTTCAACCTGCTCTCAGGCGAGGTCCTCAAGGTCACCAACATCTTCGCTGACATCGCGGTGGCGCTGGTGGTCTACCAGTTGGGCCGCTACGTCGACATCGGCTGGCTGCGCCGCGAGAAATGGCTCATGATCACCGTGGCCGTCTCGGCGGTATTGTGTTTCGGCTTCGTCAGCATCGCGCTGACCTGGTTCGGCACCGATTCGGTGATGGCCCTCCTGGGCGGGGTGATGGCCATTGCCACCGCGCCGGCCGTGGTACTGGTGGTGCTGCGCGACCTCAAGGCCGAGGGGCAGGTCACGCGCCGGCTGGCGGCGATGACAGCGCTCAACAACTTCGTGGCGGTGCTGGCGGCCTATGCCCTGCTACCGGTGATTGCGCACGAGGCCGGCACACCCTTCTGGACGCTGATCCAGCACACCCTTTACTCGTTGGTGGGTTCGGCCATCCTGGCCTATCTCACCTACTGGCTGATGATGCCGCTGGCACGCCTGCTGGGCCGCGAGAGCAGCTCGCAGTTCGTGCTGGTGATCTCGGTGATCGCGCTGGCCATCGGCGTGGCGCATGCGCTGCACCTGCCGGTGATG